>NZ_JBFUKT010000159.1:0-7703 GCF_056400705.1 Paenisporosarcina sp. P5_A11 | reverse complement strand
ACAAGGAACACCACTTACAGAAGGTCTAATTCCTCCGAAACCAGGAACTTTATCATTTCATTCTGTTTTATTAAGATTTCTTCAATAGGTATCTCTACTCCGTTTTCATTGAGTACTTTAAGAATGCTTGTTTTCTCAACTGTTGTGTTAAACAGTAAGGTTATGCTTTAAGAACTTGAAAGTCTAGAGTGCCCTAAAGCAGAGGGAGCAAATTGAAAAGAAAAAGTAATGTTAAGATGAATGATTTTTTCAACTGCAAAGCCCCTATTTTCTCTTTATCTTGATTGTAACAGGAAAGAATTTATATTCAAACAAGCATTTGAATATTATTATTGTCGGTTTGGTATTCGTAAGAATTCATAAAAGCTATCAGAATTTCTTCTGATAGCTTTTATGATTTTAGCTGTTAAATTTAGTTCTAGCGAACAGTGGCTTGTTACACAACTAATTTATCTTTCGCTTTTTGTTGTCGATTATAAACAAATTTAGATAAAGTGATGCTACTTTCATATAAAAGTAATAATGGAATGATCACAAGAATATCTGAGATGAAATCTGGTGGTGTAATTATTACGGATGTAATAATCAACACGAAATACGCATATTTCCTTATTTTTGTTAGAAGATATGGATTAATTATTCCCAAACTTGTTAAAAACATAATCAAGACTGGCAGTTCAAATAGAAATCCAAAAGGTAAAGTCATGTTTAACAAAAATCGGAAATACTTTTCTGTTGTGAAAAAAGTCGTAAACATGTCATCGGATAATGACATCAAAAAACTCATCACTAAAGGAAATAAAATAAAGTATCCAAAACTAATTCCTACAATAAATAGAATAAATAGTGCTGGTACATAAGCAAGCGTCACTTTACGCTCCTTTGCTGTCAATCCGGGACTGATATAACGCCAAACTTGATGTGCAGCAATAGGCATGGTAGCGGCTAAAGCGACAACACTTGCAATCATTAAATACACCATTAATATGTCACTTGGTCCTAATAAAGCAAGCTTAAATGGTAAGTCTTTGACGAGTAAGTGATAAATATCTTGGACGTAAATGAAGGCCAGCAAAAAGAACAATAGAAAAATTCCTAATGTGATAATAATTGCCTTACGTAATTCTTCTAAATGTTGAACAACTTTCATGCTTTGACCTTTCATCTACACCCCTCCTTGAAACCTGCAAATTTTTATTACTCTTCTTTAATTTATGTCTTTATGTTCGTTCTCTTGAGTTTTCACAACACTTTTGTCATCTGATAAAAGATCTTTAGTTGAATTTTTAAATTCTCTTAATGTTGAACCGAATGCTTTACCGATTTCAGGCAACTTAGAAGGCCCGAAAATGATAAGCGCAATTACTAAAACTAAGATCAATCCTGGAATTCCTATGTTTTGAATCATGGTATCCTCCTATTTTTACTGTATTTTTAAATAGACAACTATCATATTTCTAAACTATTTATCAAAAAATCATTTAAGTTAATATCTTTCCCAAGTTCTTTTAAACCTTTATTTATCTTAGCAATCGTTGAAAATCTCGGTAAATAATTTTGATTGTTGCATATTTTTGAAATGGTTGCATAACCAATGTTAGAAGCTTCTTCTAACACAGATATATTTATATCATTCTGTTTATCTAGCCAAATACCAAATTGGCTCCTTTTTTCAGGAAGATTTCTTTTCAATTCCTTTCACCTCAGGACAATTTAATATTTCACAAAAAAGGCTGTAAGATACATGATTAATAGACCTGCTGCAAAACCACTGAAATTTAGCCAAGAAACAGTTGGTTCTAAATGTTTCTTGTGATCGTTTATTAACATTTTTGTGATGACATAAATTACTTGTAAAATGGCACCTGCACCAATCCCTAGGAACAACGCTCCGAGTATTGGTGAGAAAATAAATCCACCAAACCAAGTACCTAAAATAGCAGGAGCACCTGCTATTATTCCAAGTAATACAAAGTCTCGGATACGAGGTTTCATTTTTAATAAAGGTGCTGCTATTCCGATACCTTCAGTAATATTATGAAGAGTAAACCCAATGATTAAAAATGTTCCTAGTGCAGCTTCACCTAGTGAAAAAGAAGTCCCTATTGCTAATCCTTCTCCAAAGTTATGAAGCCCGATTCCGACAGCCATCAACAAAGCAATATTAAAAGGTGAAAAAGCTTTCTTTTCTAATCTTTTTTGTTGATATTGATCAAAACCAATTAATAATATGAAAGTTAGTAATGCACCTAGAATAACCACCATGTTACCTTGCAAAACTGCTGGAGCTTCTGCACCGATTTCAAAGCCATCAGCCAAAGTTCCAATAAATAAGAATAGAAGTAACCCAACTGTAAGAGCAAGAATCGCGTTAATCCATTTTCGCGAGAAACGTTTCATAAACGGATACCACAATAATCCTAATGTAATTGGGACAACTCCTACATAAAAGCCGATAAATCCATAATTAAGGAAATTGCTCCAACTTTTTTCTGGTGTGAGAGTAGCTGCTGCAATTTCACCTTCTGTAATAATTCCGTTGTCAGTAATAATCTTAATTACGTGTGGGTCCCCTTGCACCCACGGATAATTGATCGTGACTTTTCCTTCTTCAAATCGTTTAAATGTTTCTGATGGAGAGACACTAAAATTCCAAATTGAATCATTTACTATTACTTGAGATATCGTTAATGGTTCTGGGCCCGTATTACTGATTGATAATTCAAATCCGTTCATTGTTGTATTTATACGTTCAATATTTAATACCTCGATTGGGGCAGCTGGGTCTTTTTCAATACCAGCGCCATTTATCATCACCCATGCAACTACTACGATAAGTAGCAACATAGGAATTAATCCTGAAATTAACCATTTAACCTTCACTGTGTAAACCTCCCTTATTCAACTTCGAAGAATCCCATCCAACCTAACTCAGCGAACTCGCTTACATGAGCATGGAACATATATTTTCCTGTATACGGAAAACGAACTTCTAGTATCCCTCGTTCACCCTGACATTGCATAATTGTGTCAGTGAATTGTGAAGGGTTATCGTTTCGACCGGTTGGATAATACGTAAAATAATTCGCATGTAAGTGAAACGAGTTCAATAAATCGAATTCAGTCAAATTACTTAGGTATATTCGAACGAGCTGATTTTTCTTGATTTTAATCGGGTGATTCATAAAGGCATTCGCATAGCCATTTACCGTATAAAATTCGTTTTCACCGTCTAAATCTAAATCAAACCCATTCATGACCATGTTCAATTCTAACGCCGGTTCTCTTGGCTTTTTTGGATCGATAATAAAATTACCATATAACCCTTTATGAATATGTCGAGCTAAAGGCATGACATGGCAATGGTAAATTTGTAATCCATATGGTTTTGCTTCAAATTCATACGTGAATTTTTGTCCGGGATAAATGGGCTCCAATCCATCCATTTCTGGTGGATGAATTCCATGAAAATGAATCGAGTGAGGATGACTACCTTTATTAGTAAAATGAAAACGTAAAAGATCACCCTCAGTACAACGAAATGTCGGTCCAGGAATCGTTCCGTTATAGGTCCAACCGGGAAATTTAATTCCTTTTGCAATTTCGATCTCTTTATCAATCGCCTCAACTTCATATACTCTCAATGTCTGGCCATTTGGCAAAATACTCACTTTTCCATAATCAAACGTAGTAAGTAATTTTTCAGCCATTTTATAGCCATCGCTTTTTGATACATCCGTCATATTATTACTGTGATTCATGTTGCCGTGCTTTTTACCACTGTGGGTAGCAGCTTTAACTACGGGAGTTAATCCCGCCATTGTATTTACAAAATAACTGCCGGCTAATCCAATAACTCCTGCAGACCCCAACTTTAAAATATCACGCCTAGACACATTGTTTTCTTCACTCATTGTTTGACCCTCCTCAAAAAAGTTTCCCTAAGGAAAATATATAGTTATTACACTCACTTTATTCCTGAAGGAAACTTTTTGTCAATACTTTTTTCTTTTTTTAAAAAAAGCACTTCTTCCAAATAAGGTTGAAGTGCTTTAGTTCATAGAGGATGTAAATGTACAGTTACATCCTTTTTTCTTATTTCAGTTTTCAATTATATTTTATCTGGCCATACTAACTACTTCATATTTATTACGCGATTGTTTCATTAATAATCAATCCGTAAAAACGGGTTTTCCTCAACCAATCTCCCCTTATTAGTTGAAGAAGGAACATTAAGACAGGTGTTAATAAAAAAGGCGAAAGTGGCTGGGAATTGCCTCTTTCACCTTTTGGTTACTTCTCTAAGTGCGGATTTAGTGACTCTATATTTTTATGTAAAACATCTCGGGATTGTTCCATAATGGATCCAACTAAATCGACTTCTTCTTAAAGACCAACCAATCCTTTTCGGACAGTCCAGCTGTTACGATTTTCTTATCCGATCAATATTAAAAAGGTCGAAATCTTTAGTGGATTTCGACCTTTTTTTTGCTCTCCCTGTAAAGATGTGCTTTTATTTATCTCCTTGTCATATTAATTTAGAGAACTCATTTCCCTAAAATATTCTGTGGAAAGCAGCCTAACCATATCAACAATTACTCTACACTCCTCAGAATTGCATTTCATTTGTGTACTTGAATTGTTGCTATTTAGCTATCCTTTGCGTGCTTGGTCTTCTAGATTAGGTTACTCAATCAATTCTTCCTTAGTTTTAATAACAACCTAGTACTCCAGACGTAATTTCAATACGATTGTGTTGGATTATCTAGAGGTTTCTTCAAATTTGATATCAACGACTTTTTCTGTTTCGGTAGTGTATTCAATTCTTACAAAAACTCCGAATTCCTTGTCACCATCTTTTAACCATAGCTTAAACTTCTCAATTGTTGAATCCCCTTTAGTCTCGCTTCCTTCATGCAGGTAGTCAATAATATTCGCATCCGGATATTTTGATTGTGTTTCTTTCATAGCGAGCTTACCCCACTTAGCGTAGGATGGAATTTCTTGTTGGGAATGAGCATTAGTTGAGAAATGTGTTAACGCTGAATTGAATGTAATTAAAATCAGTGCTGTACCAAGTACGATAAATGTTTTTCGCATGATTGACCTCATTTCCTGTTTTATAGGATGAGTAACTTGCTTAAAATCATTCCATATCGAGTGCGTTTTTTTGAAAAACTGCATTGCATCATTTACTCTATTTATATTTAGATAAATAGGTGACACTACTAATTCAGCTCGCTCATTCATAATCCCATAGTACTTTCATTGTTGGAGTGATATATATTTCTATAAGCTAATTTCTATTTTCTTCCGCGATAAATACATTCAATAATTTCTGCTCTATATACATCAATATTAGGCATTTCAACTTCTTTTGATATTTTGAGAACCACTTCTTTATCATAAGGAACACGTACTAGTTGAACACCAACACTTTTTCCAACTTGTTCGAGAATACAATATGATGCTTCAGGTACGTCCAATGGATTTCCCACACTCCCGACATTCACCAAAATCCCTTTTCCTTTAATAGGCTTAACACAAGCGTAATGAATATCACCGTAAATATAATAATCAGGTGTTCGTTCACCACAAATATTCATCGTTAGCTCGCTGTTTTCGAATAACGTTTCTTGCTTTTCTAGCGGATGAAATGGTGAGATCCGCTCATTTACTGATCGTGGAGAAGCATGGGCGCATCGTATAAACTTTTCACCAAGCATAAATTCAAAGCAAAACGGAAGCTGTTTCAAATAATTATTATCTTTATCACTTAATTGGTTTTGTTGCCATTTAATCGATTCGCGATCTGATTCATTTAAAATAAATTCATCCCAATTCCCTCGAATGACAACATCGCAATGTTCTCTAATACTCGCAATTACTTTTGCTGGTTCAGGACCTTTACCAATGAGATCACCAATACAAATAACTTCGTCTATTTCACGTAATTTAATATTTTCAATCACTGCCTCTAATGCAGGCATATTTCCATGTATATCTGAAAGGATAGCAATTCTTTTCATCTTTTTCTCCTTATAATAGATGCTATTACTAATTCATTAGGATTATTTCGGGTACTTGACCATTAGACATGAAACTCTAAGATAACAATAAGATATTAAGCAGTAAGTACGGTGAATTTCTTGATTTTTTGTTATAGTAGAAAAGAAAATATGGGAGGTTTTATCATGGCAAAAGATAGTTCATTTGATATTGTTTCTGAAGTGGATTTTTCCGAAGTTACAAACGCCGTCACGTTGGCGACGAAAGAAATCAAGACTCGGTATGATTTTAAAGGTAGCAAAAGTACTATTTCTTTAGATAATGAAGAAATAGTGCTTGTTTCCGATGATGAATACAAACTAGAGCAATTGAAGGATGTTTTAATTAGCAAGTTGATTCAGCGTAATGTATCAATCAAGAACATCGAATATGGTAAACTCGAAGGTGCATCTGGGGCGACTGTTCGCCAACGAACCAAACTTATTCAAGGTATTGATAAAGATTTAGCTAAAGAGATAAACACCATTATTAAGAACAGTGGCGTTAAAGTAAAAACTCAAATCCAAGATGATCAAGTCCGTGTAACTGGTAAAAACCGAGATGACCTTCAAGCAATTATTGTAGCGATAAAACAAGCAGAGCTGCCGATTGACATTCAGTTCATCAATTACCGATAGGAAAACATATTTCCTATCAAGGAAATGACGGTTATTTCAGTTATCCAAAGTTAACCGCTCTTCTTGACGCTTTTAATTGCAAGGCCGAGTGTTAAAGCATTCGGCCTTTTTTACTTTATGCATTTATAGGATGAGTATAGCTTTTTTGAAGTCCATTTCAATTGAATCAAATTTGAAGTTTTGAAGTAAAGACTAATATAAACCTATTACAAATAAAAATGATAAATTTCCCAAAGTGGCAACTTTTCATAGACCTTACACTCGGGGTTCGTTTTTTATTTCTTTTAGTTAAAGTGTACCACCAGATCCACCATCGATATTAACAGATGTTCCAGTTACATAAGAAGCTGCATCTGATACTAAGAAAGTAATGACATTTGCTGCTTCAGACGTTTCTCCAATTCTATTTAGTGGAATTGAAGGACCTACTACATTTCTGGAATATTCATCCCAAGTAATTTCAGGAGCTTCGTTTTTCCATTTCAATTCGATTTGATCGCTTCTAATCAGTCCTATACAAACTGTATTGACACGAATATTGTCTTTTCCTAAATCTTTACTCATAGCTTTTGTCAAAGCCATTCCCGCTGCTCGACTAACTGTAGTTGGTAAAGAATTTGCAGGAGGTGTTTTCCCTAAAACTGCTGTTACGTTTATAATAGCCCCACCACCAACTTCTCTCATATAGGGTATAGCAACTTTTGACGTATGTATTGCTCCAAATAACTTCAAATCTAAATCAGTCTGCCATAAATCTGTATCAACTGATTCAAAGGGATTTGTAGAAGATGTGCCTGCATTATTAACTAAAATATCAATACGGCCATAATGATTTACTGTTTTTTGAATGATTTCTTTACACTCATCCTCTTTTGTAATATCAGCAGAAACAATTAATACTTCTACTCCAGTTTCACGTTTTATAAACGCTGCAGCTTCTTTTAATTTTTCCTCTCCACGTGCGCAAAGAACAACATTAGCTCCTTCCTTCACTAATTGTAAAGCTGTATGTAAACC
>NZ_JBFUKT010000158.1:0-7735 GCF_056400705.1 Paenisporosarcina sp. P5_A11 | reverse complement strand
GCATTGGACACTTTCTTAATAAACTTCATGAAACAAAATCAATCGAATCACTAAATCATAAAAACAATTGGCTAGATGAGCAGTTGGTAAAAGCTGAAAGTTATGTGAAAACTGGAGAAACAGAAGCCAGTATACAACTYTTAGAGAAATTACAGTCAACTAAACCTATACCTGTTGAGCAAACGATAATTCACGGAGATTGTACATCTGACAATGTTCTTGTTGTGGATGGAAAGGTGCGATTATTTATTGATGATCTGGGATGACAGTTGGTGACCCATGGTATGATGAATCTTTGGCGATAAGAAGGTTTGTTAATAAAGATGAAATCAAAAAAGCTTTTTTTGAGGATTATAAACGTTACAATGTTTCTAAGGAAGAGTTTCAATATTTCGATGAAGGTTTATATGAATTTTTAGAAAGTTGATTAACAAACTGGAGTTTAGTAAACACCAATAACAGGGTGCTTTCTTGAAGATTTTCTGCATTATAACAAAGTGGATGAAAAAGCTAATGATTTCCATTAGGATACGCTCTATTTCTTCCTTTTCATCCACGTAATAATTTGCGAAATACATTTAATGCTAGAATTAATAGTCTGCTGATTTTGTTTATTTTTCTTCAATTCTATCAATGACAACCGCCCTTCTAATCTCTCCTTAATATACGCCCATGCAAAAAAAACACCTCCGATAAATGTCCTTTTTAATGTAACATTTATAAAGGTGTTTTATTTTGTCTTACTAGGTTAGTCTACTAGAACTAATCCCGCTATTTCTTTTTGAAGATGTTAACAGTTTGTAAGAGTGTAAGTGTTTACAGCTCCATTCGCAGTAAATGCAACAACTTTAAAGTCGTCTTCGAAAAGGCACTGTAGTGCAAAAATAACGTTATTACCCACTGCTAGCGCAGCTGAACAAGTAGAGTCCACGTTGCCGGCAGTAGAAGAGAACAAAATAGGGAAGCCTGCAGCACTAGTAAAGCTTACAATAACCGTACCGCATCCACAGTTTTCTTTTTTTCTTTTTTCATCACAGCAATGATTTTTTCTTGAAGAATAATATTCAGACATAATAACACCTCCTTTCATTGTTTTTATAGTATATTAAGTTTTTCATAACGAGAGAGGGCGAATGAGTAGATATATTCATAACTTTTCTCTATCTTAAATTAATATAAAAATAATAGAGCTATCTTATCAAGGTGCAAGGTAGAGTGGGGTGTTAACGTGTAGAAGGATAATCTACGAATTGAGGTAGGTGCGCGACACCTTACTCCACCCTCTTTATTCTCTAGACCAGGGTGCAACAGATAAATGTTCATCGCAAACTGTAACCATTATGGTCAGTGAGGGTAATCAGTGGTTGACTTAAATAAAGCCAGACCAAGCCAATAACACTTTCTTATTTCAAACCTATATTCTATACGTTTTAGAAAGAGGTTTACCCGAGTTGTTGATAATCTTTTACAGCTTGCTTATACTAGAAGAAGAGAACGAATTGAGGAGATGAATTATGTTACATAACGTTTGGAAAGATGCACCCACAATTAAAACAGTTACTTGCAAACATACCAATGCATCGAAGTTTTCGGTGTCAAATGTTCTAACGGTTGGTAAAACATACGAAGTGAAAAATGAAACAGAAGAATTCATTTTTATACTTGACAACACAGGTCACATTGGTGGCTTTTATAAAGAATATTTCGAATAGCCGATGACTCTTCATCGGTTTTTTTATTGGAGGGAATAACGTTGAACGTAAAATCAATCATTGACCAGTCACAAAAAAACAGACATTCAAGAGAGCATGTAAATGACCATAAAGCATTAATTGGGCGTGGCKGCTATGTATCACCATTAGAAAATTTATGGAATGACATTTTACTAAGTGTAGTGTTGCAAAAAAATGTCTTACTCAAAGGACCATCTGGATCGGGTAAAACGAAATTGGCAGAATCGATTTCTTCTTTCTTTAAACAACCGATGCACAGTATTAATTGTTCGGTTGATTTAGATGCAGAAGCTCTTCTCGGGTTTAAAACATTGATTCAAGAAAATGGTCAAACGGCTATCGATTTTGTAGAAGGACCGGTCATTCAAGCCATGAGGTACGGTCATATTTTATATATTGATGAAATCAATATGGCAAAACCTGAAACCTTACCGATTCTACATAGCGTACTCGATCACCGACGTATGCTGACAAATCCTTATACCGGGGAAGTGTTACGAGCTCACGAAGACTTTATGGTTATAGCCGCAATAAACGAAGGCTATATTGGTACTTCTCCGTTAAATGAAGCTTTAAAAAATCGCTTTATTTCATTCTCGATTCCATATTTAACAGGAGAGCCACTTCGTGGCTTATTTGAACGGGAATACCCAGAAGCCTCATCTTTACTCATCAAAACCATGCTTAACCTTGCAGAAGATATGTTTATTCAAGTTCAAAATGGTTTACTAAGTGAAGAAGCTGCATCCATTCGCAGTTTACTCGATGCTACTGAGCTAGCTCAATATATAGACCCTAAACGAGCTATTCGTTATGCAATAGCTGAAAAATTAGAAGACGATAGTGAAAAAGAGTTGGTCATGGAACTGGCGAATACTTGGCTTAAGTGAGGTGCTTTATTTGTCATCGGTCAATCGATTTATTCAATTTAACAATGAAACGATTAACGCTAAACGAATGATTCAGTTAGAACAATTGGCACGAGCTTTAGGTCGCAGTCCATACTTATCACTAACTGTTCGTAAATTGATGGAGTTTCGCCCAAAAGAAGGCGCCATTTCGATGAGCCATTTTTGGAATCATCGTGATCCTGAAATTGAACAAAAAGGTCAATTATCTGATTTGTATTTATTAACTTCGGGTTTTTGGAGACATTTTGACTTAACAGCATGGAATCATTATAAGAAAGAAGTCAGTCATCTTCCTATTAAAGAGTTTGCTCTACAACTTGCAATAAGTGCAGAGGAGTTTCGACTTTCCAATTTAATTCGTCAAGAACGGCCGGGAACAGACGGTGCATTTGCCGTTCGTGAAGAAGTATATACCACTTTCCATGAACAACAATTGATGGTCAATTTCAACAAAGGATTTATGAGTGACAGTCTATTTAGTTTTTTATACGTAGCACTTCGTAAAGGGTCACCTACAGCCCTATTAGTAGAAGACTATCCGAGTTACTTTAAAAGGGCACTTGCAAAATGGCAGTTTATTTTCGATTCAAAGAGTACAGCTGAAAGTTGTCGAATTTGTTTAGATATCCTTTATTCACTGGAAGAAGTGATGACGAAAGATTTAACGCATATATTTATATCTCTTCACGAAAACTTAGAAGAAATTCCAGGTTATGAAGAAAAAACTAAACGATCAATTGATCAACAAGATTCAGAAAATTTTCCTCCAAGTGAATCCATTGAAGAAATGTTTAGGACCTGGCATCGAGAAAGTGAAAAACAACAAGGACCACACCTTGAGTTTGAACTAACAAAAGGAAATAAAGGAAAGACAAATAATGGCCGTGTAGAAGAGGGCGATGAGTCCAATGAAATTGATAGTGAGGGATCAGGCACTTCTACTGCGAATAAGAAAAGTATCCAAAAAGCAAAAATGGATGGGAAAACAGAGAAATATCAAACCAAGCAATCAGGAGAACGATTCGGTGATGAACATCTAAATGTATCATTCGAAGAAAAGAGAATAGTTCGAAAAATAAACGCTGGCTTGAAAGATGGAATTTCCATCATTCGTGCAGAACAAAAACCGTATGTAAAAGCATTTACGAAAGAAATCCGAAAAAGAATTGATCAAAAGCAAGAGAGCAAACGTACTCGATTATCAAAAGGCAGATTAACACCAAATCTGACCTCTTTATTAACTGAACAACGACCAAAACCATTCTATAAAAAGAATAGCCCATCTCTTCCAATGGACGCTGTTTTCGGTTTGTTAATTGATAGTTCGGCTTCCATGATTGATAAAATGGAAGAAACAAAAAAAGCAGTATTATTATTTCATGACGTTTTACGGGACTTAGGAATTCGACATGATATTGTATCGTATTATGAAGATGCCTATGAAGCGTCGGATCAAGAACAACCCAATTCCTTTTTATTTTGCCACCAAATAGAAGATGGATTAAAAGATCATTCAGAAGCCATTTTTTCGTTGGAGGCCCATGATGACAATCGTGATGGATTAGCTATTCGCTGGATGGCAGAACGACTTCTAAAACGTAGTGAAAAGCATAAATTTATTTTATTGTTTTCTGATGGAGAACCATCTGCATATGGCTATGCTGCAAATGGAATTATCGATACCGCGGAGGCTGTCATCGAAGTAGAGAGAAAAGGGATTCATTTACTCCATTTGTTTTTAAGCGCAGAGCAACCCGTGGAAGAACAAATACAATTATTCCATATGATGTTTGGGGCAAAGACTGCAACTGCGAAAAATGTCGATGAATTCACTACTCAAACATTAAGACTACTGCGTCGCATGCTATATCTAGTTGTTAAGTGACAAATATTCAATAATATTGGATGAAAAACGTTAATCATTTTAGCAATTCATTATAGATCATCGTTAGGGGAAATGTTCATGATCGAATTAAAAGATAAAATCGCAATTATTACTGGTGTAGGCCGCCTACAAGGTATTGGAACGGCTATTTGTAAAGAGCTAGCAGATGCAGGTTATCACATTTTTTTCACTTATTGGGCGGAATATGATAGAAAAATGGCTTTAAGCATGGATTTCGATGACCCGATGAAATTAAAAGAGGAGTTATTACTAAAAGGAGTTAAGGTGTCTTGTATGGAGTTAGATTTAACAACACAAGATGCACCTGAGCAACTGTTTGAAAAAGTAGTTGAGCAACTTGGACAACCTGATATCTTAATAAATAATGCAGCTTACTCAACTAACAATGATTATTCAACGATAACTATGGATGAGTTGGATAAACACTATGTGGTGAATATCCGGGCAACGACTCTTTTAAGTAGTAAGTTTGCTCAGAATTTCAAGAAGAAATCAGGCGGGAGAATTATTAGTCTTACTTCAGGTCAATTTCAAGGATCCATGGCGGGTGAATTAGCCTATGCAACAACAAAGGGTGCAATAGATGCCTTAACTATTACTTTGGCAGCAGAAGTAGCTCCACTAGGAATAACCGTTAATGCAGTAAATCCAGGTCCTACGGATACAGGATGGATGACTGAAGATATTAAAAATGCGTTAGAACCAATGTTCCCATTTGGTAGAATCGGGGAACCAAGTGATGTTGCAAGAACCATTAAATTTCTAGTAAGTGAGGATGCCAACTGGATTACAGGTCAAGTAATTCATTCAGAGGGTGGATTTAAAAGGTAACTTAAATAAATAGAACCGTCCTCATTAGCGAGGACGGTTTTCTTGTTCTTGATGAACGATTAATAGTCGTTGTTTTAACTGTTCTTCCATACGGGCAATTTCAACTTCGGCAGCTTTTCGTTTGACGCGACCATCTGATTGGATACGAAGTGTTTCTTCAATTGTTTGAAGTAAGTTCTCTTGTGTTTGTTTTAATGTTTCAATTTCAACAATGCCACGTTCATTTTCTTTTGCAGTTTCAATACTGTTCATTTTCAACATTTCCGAGTTTTTCAATAATAAATCATTCGTCGTTTTCGTTACTTGTTTCTGTGCTTCTACCGCTTTCAATTGACGATTAAGTGTTAATGCTATCGCAATTTGATTTTTCCATAAAGGAATGGAAGTCATGATAGAAGATTGAATCTTCTCCGCCAACGTTTGATTGGTTTGCTGAATCATTCGAATTTGTGGAGYACTTTGAATCGTTATTTGACGAGATAGCTGTAAATCATATAACCGTTTTTCCAAACGATCTAAGAACTGAGCCATATCATTCACTTCTTGATAAGCCATCTGATCAGATGATGCTTCAGCTTTTTGACGAAGGGCAGGGATGGTTTCGTTTAATATTTCATCACGTTTTATTTCCGCTGCAGCAATATAAACATTTAAAGCTTGAAAATATGCTTTGTTTTGATCGTATAACTTATCTAACATATGAACATCTTCAATTAAACCTCTTTTAGAATGTTCAAGTTGAATGCCAATAC
The DNA here is from genome assembly GCF_056400705.1 of Paenisporosarcina sp. P5_A11. Classification (NCBI taxonomy): domain Bacteria; kingdom Bacillati; phylum Bacillota; class Bacilli; order Caryophanales; family Caryophanaceae; genus Paenisporosarcina; species Paenisporosarcina sp. P5_A11. The sequence continues at coordinate 1,602 of NZ_JBFUKT010000158.1, read as the reverse complement.
GATCAATTTGAGTACTTAATTTTTGATATTTAGTCATTAACTCCTGAACAGATCTAGATACTTTCCCAAATAACCGTTTAATACCGGATTTCTTTGTTGTGGTTAATTCTTCAGGGTTCATTTGCCCAAGCTTGTCCATCAAATCTTTTAAAATATCTCCTACTGGTCCAATGTCTTTCTTTTGAACATGGTCAAGCATTTGATGTGAAAACCTTGAAAGTTCAGTTTGTGCATTGGCTCCATATGTTAGAACTGCTTCATAATTACCAGCAGGAATTTGAGCAGCCAGAGTATAGGCTTTTTGTTTTTCTTCTTCAGACAATCGATCTATTATTTTTACAGGTAATTTTTCATTTATAGGATCGTCTTGATCCTTCATTTGTGGTTGCATTTCAAAAGGTGAATTTAGTAAATCATCTAAAGTTTTCGTTTGACTAGGAGTCGATTGATTTTCTGCCATCTAGTGTTTCTCCTTTCAGCAATAGGGGAGTTTCTTGTTTTCTTAGTGAAATTTTAGCAAAATCAAGTTCCATTTTTAAATGCTCAATATCAGAAGACAATACTTGACGTAAATCAAGTTCCATCACTTCATTAATCTCTAACAATGTCTCACGCGTATCTTGTAAAGCAATTTGAACATCATAGGCTTTAATAGGTTGTGAGACAAGCAATGTGTATTTTGAAGTAAGTTCTACTGCTGTTTCAAGATGGGCATAAAAGAATGATTCGACCTGATAGAATTTCTTAGGTTCGGTTTTAACAATCTGAACAATACGTTTAGCTAGGCGATTCATTTCAAATAATTGTTTAAATGCTCTTATTGAACGAACCTTCATATAGTATCCATTTAATTGTTTAAGTTTGATTTTTGCTTCTTTTAACTGCATATTAATATGACGATATTCTGCCATCGTCAAGCCATATTTTGAAACAATCAATCGAGATTGTACCACTTTAATCAGTTGATTGGACAAAGCGTAAGTTCCAATGGAAAATAATCCTGCTAGTGCGAAATGAATACCTAATCCTGATTGAAATGCTATCCAACTTCCAAAAAATATGGGTATGCTAAGCAAATGTCGAATTATAAAGTACTTTACATCGATCAAGTTGCAACCCTCCTTAAGAGTTCTTCTCTATTACATACGATTGGCGTAACAAAAGGTTTCATCTGTATTAAGACTTAACTTATATTAAATTATAGGAGTAATCAATGATTTTGAATCATTAAGAAGTAAAAGGTTTCAAATTTGGAGAGAAGATTATAAACAAATTACTAGACGCTGACATTTCATTTGATAAAATGAAGATTATGGAAGTATAGAAAAGGATGAAAATCTATGAATGAAATAATTTATATGAAAGCTGGTTATGAACCTTGGTGGATGTTTTCCGGATGGGAAGAATATATTATCGAGAAACAAGTATTTACTTCAGACAAAGAGGCGAGTGATTACTTAGAATCACTGCTAAGTAAATTCCGTAAAACGTATCCGAATGAAGAGAAACAAAAAGGAGCATGTTGGGCTTTTTGGACTGAAGATGAACAAGAGTTTTGTGAAGCATGCGATGATGATTTACAAACATTTCATGGTGTAATTT
>NZ_JBFUKT010000157.1:0-7891 GCF_056400705.1 Paenisporosarcina sp. P5_A11 | reverse complement strand
GAGTTGTGTCGATCGGTATATTTGCGATTTTAATTCAATGGCAAGACATCTCTACTGCCGAAAAAGCTGGAACTGCATCTGAGAATCCGGAGAAATCTGAACAAATAGCTGTAGATGCAACTGGCAAGGACGGAACGACTCAATTCTTTGCAAAACAACATGGAGTTTTTACGACTGCTGAAGGTGCGACAGAGCTATTGCAATCAAGTCCTGCTATGAAGTCTGCGGCCATTATCATTGCGGGCGGCCAGTACTATGTGTGGTCAGCAGCGAGTATCGTGGAAAGTGAAGTGAAAATCGAAGGTAGTACAGATTCGTTTGTAAAGCCGTTCCAGATAAATTCAGCAGCTTGTACAGAAAAAGCTATGAAAAATCTGCCTGTTTTCCTAGCAAATCCAGACCCGGCAAAATTTAATTTTGAGAGTACTGGAAATAAGGATGCAATTCCAAAGGATTGGACAGCTAATATTGCAGCTATATCAACACTTTCAAAGGATTTAAACATCATCCGTGTGCAACTTTTATCGCACTATTCTACTCAAAATGACTGCATCAAAATTGAATTTTGACGGTAGTTTAGTAGGCAAAATTGAATTATTGCCCTTTTGACACATTTTTCAACGGAGAAATAGTTCTGTATGATGTCAAAAAGGAGCTGATTTGAATGAAATTTAAGACAACCAAACCGTTAATTTTAGCATCTGCCTCACCGAGAAGAAAAGATTTACTATCGTTACTTGGTGCACCATTTGATGTGAAGACAATGGAAGTGGACGAGCACTCAGTTTTCGGTCTATCACCAGCCGAATTAGTTTGTAACATTGCCATGGAGAAAGGCTTACAAGTGGCGGAACACAATCAACAAGCGATCGTTATCAGTGCGGATACCATGGTATTTATCGACGACGAGGCATTAGGGAAACCGGAAAATGCGGAAATGGCGAAAAATCATTTACGCAGATTGTCTGGAAGAACGCATACCGTAATTACAGGTGTGGCTATTTATTTTGATGATATATGCAGCGTGTTTTTTGAGAAGACAAAAGTCACTTTCTTCACATTGTCCGAGGAATGGATTAGTAATTACGTAGCTAGTGGTGATTGTTTTGACAAGGCCGGGGCATACGGCATCCAAACCGTTGGCGCATTAATGGTAGAACATGTAAATGGAGATTACAACAACGTAGTAGGCTTACCAATTGCTGGACTTTATCGAGAATTAAAACATTTAGAACTTATTGAACACGTGACAGCTGGAGCGCGTTATGATAACTGATGTCAAACCAACGTTAATGATCCGAGATGTGCCAGCTTCTGATCGCCCGCGTGAAAGACTAATGAATCAAGGTGCAGCAGCTTTGTCAAATCAAGAGTTGATAGCGATTTTGTTGCGAACAGGCACAAAACAAGAATCTGTTCTACATTTAGCCAATCGAGTTTTAGTGTTTTTCGAACAACTGCACGAATTGAAAAATGCGACGATTGAAGAAATAATGTCCGTAAAAGGAATTGGGGAAGCAAAAGCAGTTCAATTACTCGCGGCAGTCGAACTCGGACGTCGCTTAGCTCAGCAACAAACAGATGGAAAATTCACCGTACGTTCCCCAAAAGATGCAGCCACTTTTTTAATGGCGGATATGACGTCTTTAAAGCAAGAAAATTTTGTTGTATTATTTATGAACGTTAAAAATCAAGTGTTACACAAACAAACTATCTTTATTGGCAGTTTAAATGCGAGTATTGTCCATCCACGAGAAATATTCAGGGAAGCGGTAAAACGTTCCGCTGCCTCGATTATTTGCGCTCATAATCACCCTTCAGGGAACCCGTCTCCATCACCTGAAGACATAGAGGTAACGAAGCGAATTCAAGAAGCTGGACAGATCATGGGCATCGAATTACTTGATCATGTAATTATAGGGGATCATCAATTTATTAGTTTGAAAGAAAAGGGTTACATGTGACACTGTGATTTTCTCTTTTTATCCGTTATAATCAAAGTTATGGTTTAAACTAAGCTAAGATTAACTGGCTAAGGATAGAAAGGAAGAACAAAACGTGTTTGGATTCGGAGCAAAAGATGTCGGGATAGACCTTGGCACAGCCAATACTTTGGTATTTATTAAAGGAAAAGGGATCGTATTACGCGAACCTTCAGTAGTAGCTAAAAACACAAATAATGGTGACATCGTGGCAGTAGGAAACGATGCTAAAAATATGATTGGTCGTACTCCAGGTTCAATCGTTGCCATTCGCCCAATGAAAGACGGGGTTATTGCGGATTTTGATATTACGACAGCGATGATTCAGTATTATTTAAAAGAAGCAATGAAAGCGTCAGGCGGTACTTGGAAAAAGCCAAACGTAATGATTTGTGTGCCTTATGGAATTACATCTGTTGAGCGTCGTGCAGTAATTGATGCAGCTCGTCAAGCTGGCGCAAGAGATGCAGTTACAATTGAAGAGCCATTTGCAGCAGCAATCGGTTCAAACTTACCAGTGTGGGAACCAACAGGTAGTATGGTGGTCGATATTGGTGGCGGAACAACTGAAGTTGCAGTTATCTCACTTGGCGGTATAGTGACAAGTGAATCAGTTCGTGTAGCTGGTGACGCTATGGATCATGCGATTACTAGTTATATTCGTAAAATGTACAACTTAACGATTGGTGAACGTACTGCCGAAGCTATTAAAATAGAAATCGGTTCTGCTAGAGTCATTGAAAACGTTGAGAAAATGGAAATTCGTGGTCGTGATTTAGTGACGGGTCTTCCAAAAACACTTGAAATCTCTTCTGAAGAAATTTCAGAAGCATTGAAAGAGTCTGTTACAGCAATTATCGATGGAGTGAAAAAAACATTAGAACAAACGCCTCCTGAATTATCTGCAGATGTAATGGAACGTGGAATCGTCTTAACTGGCGGTGGCGCATTACTTAAGAACTTGGACAAAGTGATTAGTGATGAGACAAGCATGCCGGTCTTCATTGCAGAGAATCCGTTAGACTGCGTTGCAATTGGTACGGGAATGGCGCTTGATCATATGAATATGATTCGCCAAAATTCTAAACATTAAGGAGGACCGTTCTAATGCCACAATTTTTTTCGAATAAGCGATTAATTTTGCTGCTTGTCGGGGTCATCTTTCTTGTGGCATTGATCAGCTTCTCTCTCAGAGATCGTGATAATGCGTCGTTACCTGAACAAATTATTAAAGATGTGGTTGGTTTTGGGCAATCTATTTTCTCAAAACCAACACAGTACATAACAGGTGTTTTCGATAATGTTGATTCTTTGTTAAATACGTATGAGGAAAATAAACGATTGAAAGGTCGTTTAGAAGAATTTGCGAAATTGCAAGCTGACGTCAACGATTTAGCATCAGAGAATACGAGATTAAGAGAAGTTGTAGACAAGCAAGACGATCTTCGAAAGTATGAACCGATTCAGGCAACTGTAATCGCAAGAAATCCTGATCAGTGGGAAGAAAAAATAATACTCGATAAAGGAGAAGTTCACGGAGTCGAAAAGAACATGGCAATTATGACTGCGCAAGGATTAATTGGAAAAGTTGTACTAACGACGCCATTTACTTCTACTGTTGAACTTTTATCGACACAAAATCCAAACTATCGTGTATCTGCGATGGTGACGGGCAAAAAAGAAGTATTCGGCTTAATAGAAGGATACGATGATGAGCGAAAAGAACTAATTCTAAAACGAATCGATTCAAACATTGAAATCAAAAAAGGTCAAAAAATCATGTCATCTGGACTAGGCGGGATTTTTCCTAAAGGTATTTTAATCGGGGAAATTACTGAAGTATCGACAGACGATTTCGGCTTAACTAATATGGCTTATGTTAAACCAGCAGCTGATTTTGCTCTACTTGACCACGTGATGATTGCGAAACGCGTTATGACAACCGTTGATGGGACAGATGGAGAAAATACTGCGATTGATGAGGATGAATCATGAAGCGTTTTATCGTTCCAGCCATTGCTGTCGTCTTATTTTATCTTGAACCCGTATTCGGGCTATTTTCTCCCTTAGACATTAATGGGGAGTATCGGTATTTAATCCCTCGATTTCTCATCATGTATTTGATATTCATTTCCATCTACTATAGTCGCAACCGCGCGATGGGGTATGCATTACTTTTTGGGCTCTTGTATGATGTGTTTTTCATTGATATTATTGGATTGTATTCATTTTTATATCCATTAATTTGTTTACTAGCTAGTTATATCGTGAAATTCATTCACCAGAGTTTATTGGTGACAACAATCGTGTCACTTGTATTAGTTGCTGGTCTTGAATTCGCGTTATTCCAATTCTTTTCATTTATTGGATTGACCGATATTTCGTTACAAGCTTTTGTTAGCGAACGTCTCATTCCAACGATGATTGCAAATTCAATATTCTTAGTGGTGCTAGGCTGGGCATTTAAATATGTAATCAATGCACGATTGTTGCAACGATTAAATCAGCCAAATTAATTCTACGCGTGAGGTGACGCATTTGATGACGAAAAAGCAACTAGTCTATATAAAAGGGACAAAAGACGGTCTAGTGCTTCGGCTTGATGATCAAAGCGCATATGCCGAACTGGTGGATGAACTAAAGCTAAAAGTTTCGGACGAAGGCATCGATGGACAAGCAGAGGTATTATTACAACTTGGAAATCGATACTGCTCAGAAGAACAAATAAAAGAACTCATTGCAAGCGTGCACACGTCTCCACATTTACGTGTCTCAAGAGTGCAAAGTGATGTGATTTCCATAGAAGAAAGCAATCGCCGCATCTTAGAGCGTCAATCGGAAACTTACGTCGGCATCGTTCGTTCTGGACAAGTTATCAAAGCAGAAGGTGATTTAGTTGTCGTAGGAGATGTAAACCCAAATGGCAAAATCATAGCTGGCGGCAATATTTTTGTGCTTGGCCGCTTAAAAGGTAGCGCACATGCAGGGGCGAATGGCAATAAAGAAGCAGTCATCGCGGCATCTTGGTTAGAAGCGACACATATTAAGATTAATGAAACACTTGAAACTATGACAGATGAATTGACGATTCTTTCGGAACAACCCGAAATGGAATGTGCATATTTGCATGCAAATGGCTTCATTGCAATCGATCGCTTACAAGAACTACGTTTATTAAGACCGCAATTATCTACATTTAAAGGAGGAAGCTAATGTGGGAGAAGCTATCGTAATTACTTCAGGTAAGGGAGGCGTTGGCAAAACAACAACAACCGCCAACCTTGGGACTGCATTGGCACTTCAAGGCAAGAAAGTTTGTTTAATTGATACTGATATCGGCTTACGTAACTTAGACGTTGTCCTTGGATTAGAAAACCGAATTATTTATGATTTGGTTGACGTAATCGAAGGCCGTTGTAAAGTTCACCAAGCTTTAGTAAAAGATAAACGTTTTGAAGACAAATTGTATCTACTTCCAGCAGCGCAAACAACAGACAAACACGCTATAAACCCCGCACAAATGAAAGAACTTGTAACGGAATTAAAACGTGACTACGATTATGTCATAATCGACTGTCCTGCAGGTATCGAACAAGGATATAAAAATGCAGTCGCTGGTGCAGACCGTGCAATCGTCGTTACCACACCTGAAATTTCAGCCGTGCGTGATGCGGATCGTATCATCGGTTTGCTTGAACAAGAAGATATTGCCCCGCCAAAATTAATTATCAACCGTATTCGTCAACATTTAATGAAAGCCGGCGATGCGTTAGATGTTAATGAAATTACTACACACTTATCCATTGATTTACTTGGCATCATCATGGATGACGAAAGTGTTATTACTTCTTCCAACAAAGGTGAGCCAGTAGTAATGGACCCAACAAACCGAGCAGCTCAAGGCTACCGCAACATTGCGCGTCGTATTTTAGGTGAATCGGTACCTTTAATGTCTATGGACGTGCAGAGAAAAGGCATATTCTCAAAAATAAAAGCCGTTTTTGCTAAATAAATTAGCTAAATCCTCCACTTTTGAACGAGTGGAGGATTTTTTTAGGAGGGATAAGACTGAATAATCAAAAAACATATGAGTTTAATGTGTTAAGAATGTGTGTAGTGTATTCGCGATTCAGTGATAAGCGATTGCTTAGTGAAGATTATCGGACGACGAAAGCAGGATTTGCTGGCGAAGATAAAGTATCAAGATTTCTAGAGGAAGTAGTTCTGACTCCCAAGGTTGAAATTTATCGAAATATCATGATAGACAATACACAAATGGATGTCATTGTAGTGACGCCAAAGATGATTTGTGTTTTGGAAGTGAAAAATATGAAAGGGGAGTTTTATTTTGATTCCATTTCAAAACAATTTTATCGAATAATTGATGGTAAAAAAGAAGGCATGAGAAATCCAGAACTTCAATTGCAACGAGCAGTAAAAGTATTACAGAGAAAATTAAATCTAAAAGAAGTTCAAATACCTGTTCAAGGTTTAATTGTGTTTGCAAGTCGAGCCGGGATTGTCATTCAGCGGCCAACACTTTTCAAATCTATTCCGATCGATGCCGTGTGCGATACGCTCGAAGAAATGGAAGTGAAAAGTAAAGAAATCATATCAAACGAGGAGTTGAAAAAAGTAAGTCATATTCTGAAACGTGGAACTTGTACTATCCATGATGACGTACTAATGGGACGATTGGGAATTGAACGGAAAGGGATTCGTCCAGGTGTCAAATGCAGAAAGTGTTTTGAAGTAGGGATGAAGCGAGTATACGCTACATGGGTATGCGGTTATTGTGGTTGTCACGACAAGGAAGCACATGTAGCGACATTGCAAGAATACCAACTACTATTTGGCAGCGAAACTACAAGTAGGGATGTGAAATGGTGGTTAGGTATTGAAAACAAAGATTTAACTTCGAGAATTTTAAAGAGTTGCATAGAGAAATATACCGGTAGTCATAAAAATAGAATATATACTTTGAAATTTGAACCATGGCGCTTGGAACCATTTTTAGCATTTGAAATGAAGAGGAGATAATCAATTTCAAAAGTTTGTTGGAGTAGCATTAACCTTCTAAATACAATGAAGTTAAAATCTTAATTTGGCAACCCAACGCTTTCGCGAAGGGCTGGTTTTTTGTGGGAAGAAGATTGAGTRGGAATTAGGAGGAAATTGGATAGTTGCGACAATAACGGAAGAAGTTGCGACAATACAGCTAAGAGTTGAGACGATACCACGAGAAGTTGCGCCAATACGAACAATAGTTGCGTCAATATCGAAGAAAGTTGCGGCAATACCCTATCCACGCAAAGTGTTGAAATCTTAATTAGGCAGCCCATCGCTTTCGCGAAGGGCTGCGTTTTTGTGGGAAGAAGATCGAGTAGCAATTAGGAGGAAATTGGATAGTTGCGACAATAACGGAAGAAGTTGCGACAAGACGAACTATAGTTGAGACGATACCACGAGAAGTTGCGATAATACGAGCAATAGTTGCGACAATATCRAAGAAAGTTKCGRCAATACCTATCCASACAAAAGTGTTAAAATCTTAATTCGCCAGCCCATCGCTTTCGCGAAGGGCTGCGTTTTTGTGGGAAGAAAATCGAGTGGGAATTAGGAGGGAATTGGATAGTTGCGACAATAACGGAAGAAGTTGCGACAATACGACCTATAGTTGCGACRATAACACGGGAAGTTGCGAYAAWACGASCAARAGTTGCGYCAATATCRAAGAAAGTTRCGSCAATMCCCTATCCACRCAAAGTGTTRAAATCTTAATTWGGCAGCCCATCGCTTTCGCGAAGGGCTGCGTTTTTGTGGGAAGAAGATCGAGTAGGAATTAGGAGGAAATTGGATAGTTGCGACRATAACGGAAGAAGTTGCGACAATACAGCTAAGAGTTGAGA
>NZ_JBFUKT010000156.1:0-7988 GCF_056400705.1 Paenisporosarcina sp. P5_A11 | reverse complement strand
CGTTACGGATTGTCATACGATGAATCACGTCAACTAGCAGCGTTTTATGGAACGAATGTAAATCACTTATTTGCCTATGCAAATGTGTTGCAAAATAATTCATATGGATTGCCTTTGCCATTAGCGGCTAAACTTGCCTATGGCATCCAATTTGAAATGACTTGTACGCCCGCCGATTTTTTTATTCGCCGAACAGGTAATTTATATTTCAATATAGATGAAGTGCATGCTTATAAAGAACAAGTATTTCAAATGATGAAAGCTCAACTTGGCTATTCAGAAAATCAAGTTGATTTCTATCGATTTGACTTAGATAAACAAATGCACGCAGCAATAGCCTTCCGAGAGGAGAAAGCCAAATGACCAAAAGTATACATTATGTCAAAATGTCAGATGGGTATGAAATCTACACAGTTGTTTATAAACCAAACAAGCCGCCTATAGGACATATCCATTTTTTACACGGCATGGCTGAACACATTGGGCGATATGAAGAATTTGCGACTCATTTGGTCAACCAAGGATATGTCGTGTCAGGGCATGATCATCGTGGACATGGGCATTCGGGTCAAAAGCAAAGTCAAGTTGGATTTTTTGGTGAGAAAGATGGATTTGAACGAGTGACAGAAGATGTACGAGAAGTTTTGCAAGACGTTCGTAAGGATATCATAAGCGATAGTCCCATTCTATTTACTCATAGTATGGGGTCATTTATTGGAAGAAGATATATTCAAAAGTATGGAGAATCAATCTCCAAAATTATTCTATCAGGTACGGGTGGACCAATTGGTTTGAAAGGGTCACTTGGAAAATGGATGGCAAAAGGATTCTGCCAAGTCAAGGGAATACAAACTGAGAATCAATTATTAAACAAACTGACATTTGGTAAATATAATGCAGCTTTTAAAGGTTCCAAAACTGATTTTGATTGGCTAAGTTCAGATCCTATAGAAGTTCAAAAATATATCGATGATCCTTTATGTGGGTTTGTCGCAAGCAATCAATTTTTCGTGGACCTTTTAAGTGGATTACAAATGGTTCATAATAAAAAAGAAATCGCCCATATTCCAAAGGATCTTCCGATTCTCATGATATCAGGTTCGCTGGACCCCGTAAGTCAAAATGGAAAACAACTCTGGGTAGTTGCTGAACAATATAAAAAAGCGGGACTGAGTGATATTACTGTAGTAATAACTGAAGGAAAAAGGCATGAATTGCTAATGGAAATTGGAAGAGAAGAAACCTATGAGGTAATAACAAAATGGATGGAGAAAAAATGATGGATTTAGATGTACTTGCCATAGTGGGACCGACTGCTTCTGGAAAAACCGCGCTCTCGATTAAACTAGCGAAATTGTTAAATGGGGAAATTATTAATGGTGATTCTATGCAAGTTTACAAAGGCCTTGATATCGGCACAGCAAAAGTTACACATGGTGAAATGGAAGGTATTCCTCATCACTTACTAGATATAAAAGAACCTACAGAGTCGTTTTCAGTTGCAGAGTACCAGCAATTAGTTCGTGAGAAAATTGCTGAAATTCGATCAAGAGGGAAATTACCTATTCTAGTGGGTGGTACTGGATTGTATGTTCAATCTGTTTTATATGACTTTCAATTTACAGAGGACCGAGTTGATGAAAAGGTACGCAGTGGCTATTACGACGAACTAAAACAAATGGGCCCTGAAGCCATGCATGCAAAGCTCAAACTAATCGATCCACAAAGTGCAGCTGTAATACATCCGAATAATACCCGCCGAGTAGTACGTGCGTTAGAAATCGCAGAACACTCTGATACAACAAAATCGGCTGAAACACAAAATCAAGGTCATGAGGCTATGTATCGTCATGTAATATTAGGGTTGCAATTGGATAGAGAACTATTATATGAACGAATTAATTTACGAGTAAATCGTATGATTGAACAAGGACTAGTAAATGAAGCCAAGCAATTATGGGAGCGAGAAATTAAAGATGTACAAGCAGTTCAAGCTATTGGATATAAAGAGATCTACACTTATTTTGAAAATCAATCCACGTTGCAGGAAGCGATTGAACAAATTAAGCAAAATTCGCGACGGTATGCAAAGCGTCAGCTTACATACTTCCGAAATAAATTGCCGGTAAAATGGATTGAACCAGAACTTGCTATATCAGAATTACTTCCAATAATTAAACAGGATTTGCAGGAATCTGCTCATTAAAAGCGAATAGTAAATAGTGTACCTAAATAATTATACAAACAAACAATTGCGTTTATATAGGAGGAAATAGAAAATGAAGCCGATAAACATTCAAGATGTCTTTTTAAATCAATTAAGAAAAAACAAAGTATTCATTACAGTGTTTTTATTAAATGGATTCCAGTTAAAAGGACATGTTCAATCTTATGATAACTTTACAGTGTTGTTAGAGTCAGACGGTAAACAACAACTAATTTATAAACATGCGATCTCAACCTTTGTTCCTTCAAAACCAGTATCATTAACAACTGAAGAAGTGTAATAACGTTGTTAGACAAAAAGATGTATAATATTAGGGGTGTAAAACACAACTAATTGGGGGTATAAATATGAAAACAATTCAACCTGAAGAATTACAAGCTAAACTAGACGCTGGTGAAACAGTTCATATGATTGATGTTCGTGAAGCAGATGAAGTAGCTGCAGGTAAAATTCCAGGAGCACAGCATCTTCCATTAGGGTTAGTAGAGTTCAAGCATCAAGAATTGGATAAGACTGAAGAATATGTAATCATTTGTCGCTCAGGTGGCCGAAGTGGAAAAGCGTGTGAATACCTTGAAAGTCAAGGATTTGACGTAACGAACATGTCTGGCGGTATGTTAGAATGGCAAGGCGAAGTAGAATTATAAAAAAGAATGATAATAAAAAAGCAGCTTTTCTCGGTTTCGAGTTAAGCTGCTTTTTCTGATGGTCTTAAAGTACGGAAGGGTAAACGCCATTTATATAGATAAGAAATAACCCGTAATGTTGTCGTTGAGACAAATAAAACATAAAGTGCAATGTCGGTTACTGCTATTCCAAATCCGATTACTAGTCCCGTAATTACAGCCCAAACTGCATATATTTCGTTTCGAAGAACAAGAGGTTTTCGTTTGGCAAGGACATCTCGAACGATGCCTCCACCAGAACCAGTTAATACCGCTGCTACTATAGTTGCACTTATCGGTAACCCTAACTGAACAGCAAACAATGCACCTTGTATGGCGAATGCTGACAAACCAATGGCATCGAAGAAATTTCCCCAACGGTTCCAATGTTTCAATAAATTTTGTGGAAATAAAAAAACGGCAGTAATAGCAAACAGGGCAATTTGAAACATCATATCTTGTTCCCACAATGCTGATACCGGTACTCCTATTAATAAATTCCGAATCGCGCCTCCACCGAAGGCAGTCACAATTCCAAGTAAATAAACACCAAATAAATCATATTCTTCTTCCATGGCAACAATCGCACCAGAAACTGCAAAGGCAATTGTTCCAATAATATTTAATACATCCCAAGCCACTTCACATTCCTCCAAAATTCAATAGAACGAATTAAATTGTAGCAGATTTTCATACAATTACAATAGCTATGTTACCTAGCCTTCATAAATAGTTGACGATAAGGGTGGGACTGATAAGATGAAGAGTGAAAATAAAAGAGTGAAAATCCTAGAATTGAGGAAATTATCGTGACATTCCAATCCGTATTAAATCAAGACTTATTATCAGAAGCTAAACAAATCGAACAACAAATATCAGCACAGCATAATGAAGTGGATCACATTGCTTTTTTGAATCAAGAAAAAGTTATAACTGCATTTAGAAAACATCAAGTTAGTGACTTTCATTTACATCCTTCAAATGGCTATGGTTACGACGATGAAGGAAGAGATAATTTAGAACGTGTTTATTCAGAAGTGTTTGGAGCTGAGGCTGCGCTAGTCAGGGCTCAAATTATTTCAGGTACACATGCCATTACCATTAGTTTGTTTGGGATACTGCGTCCTGGAGACGAATTGTTGTACATTACTGGTAAACCATATGATACATTGCAATCCATTGTCGATGGTGGCGAGCAAGATACTGGCTCACTGAAAGACTTTAACATTTCTTATCAACATATAGATCTACTAGAAGATGGAGGTATTGATTGGACAAATGTTCAGCAAGCCATTTCAGATAAGACAAAAGTAATTGCGATTCAACGTTCAAAAGGATACGCAAATCGACCTTCATTCACCATCGAACAAATTGAAAAAATGACAAAAAGAATTCGTTCCCTTAAACCAGAGGCAATTATTTTCGTTGATAATTGTTATGGTGAGTTTGTTGAAAAGCTTGAACCTACTGATGTAGGAGTCGATTTGATGGCTGGATCACTTATTAAGAATCCGGGTGGGGGACTAGCGAAAATTGGTGGTTATATTGCTGRTCAAAAAAAATATGTGGATATGTGTGCGTACCGAATGACTTCTCCGGGTATAGGTGGAGAGGCTGGTCCTTCTTTAAATACATTAGCGGATATGTATCAAGGATTTTTCTTGGCTCCTCATGTGGTAGCGCAAGCTGTAAAAGGGGCTATTTTCACTTCGGCTTTACTTGAAAAAATTGGCATGGACACCTCGCCTCATTATCTTGAAAAAAGAACAGACTTAATACAATCGGTATCATTTAAAACGGCCCAACAAATGACTCAATTTTGTCAGGCCATTCAAGCAAATTCACCAATCAATGCTCACTTTTCTCCAGAACCTGCTTATATGCCTGGCTATGAGGATGACGTAATAATGGCTGCGGGTACTTTCGTACAAGGTTCAAGTATCGAATTAACAGCAGATGGTCCAATACGCCCCCCTTACACTGCATTCATCCAAGGAGGATTAACTTATGAACATGTTAAATTCGCGATTCTTTCTGCAGTTCAACAACTACAAGAAAAAAAATCGCAGTAAAATTATAATAAAAAATTCCCATGTTAGATTATATGACATGGTATTGACAGGAAAGTTAACATATAGTATGATAACACTTGTGAAAGCGTAGGTGAGTCAAGTGAGTCAACAATTAAGAAGATCCATGCCATTACTACCAATTAGCATTGTTATGCAGCTCACGGAATTGACTGCCAGACAAATTCGCTATTATGAAGATCATGATTTAATTCACCCCGCTCGTACAGATGGCAATCGACGCATGTTTTCATTAATTGATGTCGACACTTTATTGGAGATAAAAGATTTTCTCGAACAAGGTATTAATATGGCGGGCATTAAAAAATTATTTGAATTGAAAAACCAACCTATCATTCCGGAAATTAAAGCACAGATGACGGATGCGGAACTACGAAGTATTTTGCGAATTGAAATGCAACAAGCAGGTAGATTTCAAAAGGCTTCATTAAGACAAGGTGATTTATCTCGTTTTTATCACTAAGCGAGCTAGAATATAATAAACTTTTAGGAGAGTGACAATAAGTGAGCAAGTACACAAAAAGCGACATTCATAAGTTTGTAAAAGAGCAGGAAGTTAATTTTATACGTTTACAATTTTCCGATATTCTTGGAACGATAAAAAATGTTGAGATACCTGTAAGCCAGCTTGACAAAGCTCTTGATAATAAAATGATGTTTGACGGATCTTCAATTGAAGGTTTCGTACGTATTGAAGAGTCTGACATGTATTTAGTTCCAGATTTAAACACGTGGGTAGTTTTCCCATGGATTACTGGTAAAGGGAAAGTAGCACGTTTGATTTGTGATGTGAATAAAGCAGATGGATCACCTTTCGCTGGAGATCCACGCAGTAACTTGAAACGAGTATTAAAAGAAATGGAAGAATTAGGTTTTACAAGCTTTAACTTGGGACCTGAACCTGAATTTTTCTTATTTAAATTAGATGAACGTGGAGAACCAACACTAGAATTAAATGATACAGGTGGATATTTCGATTTAGCACCTATGGACTTAGGTGAAAACTGCCGACGTGATATTGTTCTAGAATTAGAAGAGATGGGCTTTGAAATCGAGGCTTCTCACCATGAAGTAGCACCTGGACAACACGAAATTGACTTTAAATATGCAGATGCAGTAACTGCTTGTGATAATATTCAAACATTTAAACTAGTAGTTAAAACAATCGCACGTAAGCACGGATTACATGCTACATTTATGCCTAAACCATTATTTGGTGTAAACGGTTCAGGTATGCACATGAACGTTTCATTATTTAATGGAAAAGATAATGCCTTTTTTGAAGAGTCAGGTGATTTGAAATTAAGCGAAACAGCTTATCAATTCATGGCTGGTATTTTGAAACATGTACAAGGATTTACAGCGATTACTAACCCGACTGTTAATTCATACAAACGATTAGTGCCTGGTTATGAAGCGCCTTGTTACGTTGCTTGGTCTGCTCAAAACCGTAGCCCACTTATTCGTATCCCGTCTTCACGTGGCGTAAGTACACGCGTAGAAGTCCGTTCAGTAGACCCTGCAGCTAACCCGTATCTTGCGATGGCAGTAATCTTGAAAGCTGGACTTGATGGTATCAAAAACAAAATGACGCCACCACCAGCTGTTGACCGTAACATTTACGTAATGAATAAAGAGGAGCGTCTTGCAAATGGCGTTGAAGATCTTCCAGCTTCGTTATATGATGCATTAGAAGAACTTGGAAAAAATAAAACGATTCGTGAAGCACTTGGTGAACATATTTATGCAAACTTCGTGGATTCAAAAGAAATCGAATGGGATATGTTCCGCACATCTGTACACCCATGGGAACGCGAACAATATTTGAAAATGTATTAAGCTTGATATAACTGTGTTTAAAGGGTGTTTTGTTGGGGTGTAGGAGTCCAATAACTTTGTTAGTATCGAATCTACCCCCATTTCACCCCGAAAAAAGTCTAAATTAATTATTTGAAAACATCGTTCAGTCGTGAGTTGACTTGTTCGATGTTTTTCTTTTTCATTTTTTTAGATACGTGAGAGTATACATCGGCTGTAATTTGATAACTACGATGCCCCAATTGTTTCTGAATGTATTTAATATCGGTACCGGCTTCTAATAACAATTCTAACGGGTGCTTTAGTGAAATAAGTAAACAAAGAAAACGCCTTTATATGGGGCGTTTTTTGGGGGGAAAGGGACAAGCAGAACGGCCATGGCTAACGATTATTTTGGATGAGTACAGTCGAGCAGTTGCTGGATATTTTTTAACCTTTCAAGCACCATCTACCATTCAAACGGCTTTAGCCCTGCACCAAGCGATTTGGCGAAAGAGCCATCCAGATTGGACCATCTGTGGTATCCTTTTTTTACGGACCATGGCAGTGATTTTACATCGAATCATTTAGAGCAAGTAGCCATTGATTTGAAAATCAACCTTGTATTCTCTGCCGTAGGTGTCCCAAGAGGCGGAGGGAAGATTGAACGCTTCTTTTTAACGATCAATCAATTGCTTTTACAGGACTTGTTCGGATACTTCAACACCAAAACAACTGAACCTCTCCTCTCACTAAATGACCTAGAAAAGGTGCAGTCAGGAAAATGCGGTTTTACAACGTTAAACTGTTCCAGGTAGTAAAAATTGTCGACTTAGCAACGATAAGTGTTTTGAGACAAGTTATATGAGGCACTAACAAGCCTTGTTTCACGTAATATTGACCCCCATCTCAACAGATTAGACCCTATTGATACAATCCTCACAGACCTTGATATAACAGTATTTGTATCCTAACGTTGTAAATTGTAAAAAACCTGACGCTACCCCCTTATGGTATTTAGTGGTTTATTATTATGGTATTTTGAATGTAGCAAGAGTAGAGACATTTACATATAAGTGTGTAAACTTTCGTGATTGTTTGCTCCAGAGGCACCAATAAATTGAAGGGAGATGCTTTTTATTTCAGCAGATAAGGAAACTCAAATCGTTGATGATATCATGCATCAAATCGTTTCAAAGACATTCAAAT
>NZ_JBFUKT010000155.1:0-8040 GCF_056400705.1 Paenisporosarcina sp. P5_A11 | reverse complement strand
CTGCAGTTAACTCCATCTGATAGACAATGGATTGTCGACATTATTGAATCAGTATCTTTTAGTGGTGGACATGAAAAAGAAGCACAGACTATCGAAGCAAAAATTGTTCGAGATGCAGATAGATTGGATGCAATTGGTGCAGTCGGAATCGCTCGTACATTTGCCTTTGGCGGTGCAAAGGGACGAAAACTATATGATTGGTCGGAATCAGCAAGAGTAAACATGTCTGAACAAGAATACCGTACAAAAGAAACTTCATCCGTGACACATTTTTATGAAAAATTATTACTGTTAAAAGATTTAATGATGACCGAGACAGGGAAAAAATTAGCACTACAAAGACATGAATTTATGTTGACATTTATTGACCAACTGAAAATAGAAACGAGTGAAAAATTATGAGCCATTTAATAGTTTCAAATTTAACAAAAACTGTAGGGGAAAAGACATTATTTGAAAACATCGATTTTACAATTTATGCTGGTGAACGAGCAGGCTTAATTGGTGTCAATGGAACAGGAAAATCGACATTCCTATCAATCATTTCGAAACAAATTGAAGCAGACAGTTTATCAATGGACCATCCCAATCAATACCGAATTGCATTTTTAGAGCAAGATCCTCAGTTTGATGACGATTTAACCGTACTTCAAGCTGTATTTAGTGGAGACTCGCCCGCCTTAGTAACTAATCGAAAGTATGAAGATGCTTTAGATAAATTAAATGAAGATTCCTCTTCTGTTGAATATCAAGATGCGTATATGGAAATCCAATCTCAAATGGATCTAAATAATGCTTGGGATATTAATGCGATGGCTAAGACTGCCTTACAAAACCTTGGAATAGATATGTTCGACCGCAAAGTGAACGAACTTTCTGGCGGACAACTTAAACGTGTTGCATTAGCAAAAGTGTTAGTGGAACCAGCAGATTTAATATTACTGGATGAGCCTACTAACCATCTAGATGTTCAATCATCAAAATGGTTACAAGAAAGTTTAGCGCGTCTATCGAGTGCAATTATTTTCGTAACCCATGATCGCTACTTTTTAGATGGCGTATCTACACATATCTATGAAATTGCTGACCAAACCATGTACACACATCGTGGAAATTATGGAGATTATTTAGAAGCAAGAGCAATCCGTGAAGATATGGCTGCTTCTTCTCAGTTAAAACTACAAAACCGTTTCCGTTCAGAGTTAAAATGGATTCGTCGTGGTGCCAAGGCAAGAACAACTAAACAAAAAGCTCGTATCCAACGTTTTGATAAATTGGATGAACAAATGGAACGCAACAATGACAATACATCTCTAGACATGAAACTAGCTACAACTCGTCTAGGGAAAAAAGTGCTTGAAGGAATTGATTTATCAAAAGCATATGAAAACAAACAAATCATTAAAGATTTCTCTTTCCTACTACAACCAGGTGATCGTATCGGTATTGTTGGACCGAATGGTGCTGGTAAAAGTACTCTTATTAATATGTTAGCTGAGAAAATCATGCCTGATAGTGGTGAATTGAGTGTTGGTCAAACCGTTAAAATTGCCCATTTTGAGCAAACCATACCTCCAATGAATCCAAATACACGCATGATTGAATATGTCAGAGAGTCTTCAAATGATATTGAAGGAGCTGACGGTATAAGACAATCAGCTGCACAAATGCTTGAGAGATTTTTATTCCCACTTAATGGTCATGGTACTCCAATCGGTAAATTATCGGGTGGGGAACGTAAGAGACTTCATTTATTGAAATTATTGATGGAATCACCAAACGTTTTATTATTAGATGAGCCAACAAATGATTTAGACATTCAAACATTATCARTTCTAGAAGATTTCATTGAACAATTCCCGGGGGTTGTAATTACGATTTCTCATGATCGCTTTTTCCTAGATCGTATCGCGAAAAAATTATGGGTACTTGATGGAAAAGGAAATACACGAGAAGTACAAGAGATTTATTCTGACTTCCTTGAACAAGCACCAGAAATTCTAGTTGAACCAGTAGTCATAGTAGAACAACCAGAACCAGTTAAAACGAAAGAATCGAAGAAAAAATTATCTTTTAAAGAACAAAAAGAATGGGAAACGATTGAAGCGGACATCGAAAAAGTAGAAGGTGCCATTATCGTCGCTGAAAAAGATGTCGAATCTGCCGGTGCAGATTTTGAAAAACTTCAAAAAGCTACAAGTCACTTAGAATCTTTAAACGAACAATATAATCTATTAATTGAGCGCTGGACATATCTACAAGAAATTATTGGCTAATGGTACAATATGAGTAGGAGGGATATTGCGTGAAAATACTTACAATTGAACCAACACCAAGTCCAAATACAATGAAAGTTATTGTGGATCATGAACTTCCTTTTGGGAAAAGTTTTAATTATAAAAAAGAAGATAATTTAGAGGCTCCCAAAGAGATTCTTTCCATATTAAATATTCAAGGTGTCAAAGGAATTTACCATGTTGCAGACTTTTTAGCGATTGAACGACTTGCTAAAAATGACTGGGAACAAATCTTATCTGAAGTACGTAATGTCTTCGGCGAGAATCTTGCGACAGTTGACGGTGAAAATCAATTTAATGAACATTTCGGTGAAGTTAATGTTCATGTCCAACAAATAAAAGGTATTCCACTTCAAGTCAAAGTATTCGACCAAACTTCTGAAGAACGTATTCCCCTTTCTCCTCGCTTTGTTGAAGCGATGAATACAAGTATGAAAGAACGAGACGAAAACTACATCTTGCAGCGCAAATGGGCAGATTTTGGTGTGCGTTACGGTGAGAAAAAAGACATAGCTGAACAAATCAGAGAAGAAATTGAAGCAACCTACCCAGATTCACGATTACAACAATTAATTGAAGAAGCGAAAAGTCCTAAAAATGAAAGCATTGCTCGAGGTCGTCAAGTATCCTTAGAAGATTTCCATCTAGATCAATGGCAAGAACGATTCCAATTACTTGATCAACTGGCAGATCCGTCTGTAGACGACTATCCTTTACTTGATCAAGCTTTGTCAGATGAACAAATGTCCATTCGTCGTCTAGCAACTGTTTACCTGGGGATGATTAATGATGAAAGTGTAATTCCTTTTATGGAAAAAGCATTGCTAGACAAAAGTCCTTCAGTGAGACGGACGGCGGGAGACTGTATGAGCGATCTTGGATTCTCACAATTTGAAGATGCCATGCAAACAGCTTTAGGCGATAAAAACAAACTGGTTCGGTGGAGAGCAGCAATGTTCTTATATGAATCAGGTACTGAAAAATCACTTCCTGCTCTTCATCAAGCAAAAGAAGATGCAGAATTCGAAGTGAAATTACAAGTCAACATGGCCATTGCCCGAATCGAGCAAGGCGAAGAAGCAAAAGGGTCAGTATGGAAACAAATGACTGAATCAAGAAATTAATATAAAAAGGTAGTGAAAAGTGATGCGGACACTTTCACTACCTTTTTTATGATGATTGAATAGTGGAGATTTCATAAACTTGCGATTTGGTTGTATCAAACTGGTCAACTTGGCTAATGAGACAGCTTTTGAGGATTAATTTCGATTTTGAAAAATTTATCACCCTCATTGAGTGGTTTATCGCTCAAAATCGTCTTTGCCCAAGATGACTTATTGAAACACTAACCAACACCAATAGAGAACCAATGCAGCTTAGCGTAAGGGCTCCCAATGCTCCTATCTAAGGACTTATGAAAGGTTTTGTTTTCGCTGCGCTGCTGTTTGAAAGATAAAGTGTTACTCCCAACAATTAACACTCAGGTTTCCGAGGAGCTTTGGAAAGCACCATTCTGCACCTTTACCTAAAGAATAAGCAAGGGGTGATGTGACGAAGTCACATCACCTTCTTATTACTATTACAGGTAATCTTGCGGCTTGGCTTCTTTCGTCGCTCCCCTACAACCTTAGGGGAAAAGTGTTTTTCTATTCTGTTTTACTAGAGAATCGTCACTTTCTTCAATGAACCAAGCAGCCGAAGAAGCCATTTCGGCTGCTACCGCATTTCTTTATTTTGGAGATTGGTCCTATTAAGAGTTGCTATTTTGTTTTTCTATAAAGTGAATGTTTACTTAAATCTTGAAAATAAATTAAGCATAAAAAGGCCGAAATATCATCTTCGGCCGAATATCTACCTAAAGGAAGAATCTTATTCTCTAGTAAACCATACGACCGTAAACATGTGCATCCAGGTTKCAAGGGAGCGAAKGRTGCATACMCGCSGCAAGATGATMTAAAAAAAGAGAGTTGGGCGAGTGACRMAGTCACAAGMCCAACTCTTTATCCTCTAGACTAAGATTCAGCAGATAATTCGTCCTAAGCGGACTGAAACCCTCCTTGCTTAAGAGAAATGGGAATCCCTTTTATTTCCTTTAAGTATTGATCAACTAATAAAAATATCATCATTACGTGAAAAGATATTAAATACAAGTTATGATAGAGAATGAAAAGGCATATATATCAAGCAAAGTAGAAAATGAAAGAAGGAAAACACATGAATGCATACGATGAGTACATGAAAGAAATAGTAAAACCAATGAGAGCCGAACTATTAAATGTAGGCTTTACCGAATTAACCAACGCAGAAATGGTAAACGAACATATGACACAAGCTACCGGTACCTCTCTAGTCGTAATAAATTCAGTTTGTGGTTGTGCAGCTGGTTTAGCACGTCCAGCAGTTGCTGAAGCGCTTACGGAAGTCACCAACAAACCAGAACACTTAGTAACGGTATTTGCTGGTCAAGATCAAGAAGCAACATATCAAATGCGATCGTATTTTGAAGAAGTACCACCAAGTTCACCGTCTATTGCAATTGTAAAAGATGGCAAACTGGCATACTTCATTCCACGTGAACAGATTGAAGGCTTCCCAATGGAACAAATTAAAGACCATTTAGTTGAAGTACTAAATCAAGTAACAGCATAATGAAAACCATTGTCACCACAGCTGGGAGACCAACTGATTTTACAAAGCAATTAGCAAAGAATGCAGCGGAACAATTGGACTTGCCGTATATCGACCGCCAAAAGAGAACGGTCACACAATTACAACAACACTATCAAAGTGATGTTCTAGTGGCTTCAAAAAGCCGCTGGGAGTATTACGGGCAAAACTCAACAGAACCTTTCTTTTATCATCCTAGTTCAGCGATGTTCCGTTTGAAGAGGGTAGAGAGAGGGGAAAGGGATCCATTACTTGAGGTGTGTCAATTACAAAATGGCGATTCGTTTTTAGATTGTACGCTAGGATACGCATCGGATAGTTTAGTTGCTGCCTTTGGAGTAGGAGAATCAGGTAGCATAACGGGATGTGAAGCCAATCCTATTCTGGCCTTTATATTGCAAGAAGCATTTCAAAATGGACGAACGGATTATGTTGATTTCCAAGCATACATGAAACGAATTCAAGTCGTTTCTAATGATGCTGTTTCGTATTTGAATACTTTAGATGACGGATCAGTTGACGTGATCTATATGGATCCAATGTTTGAAACATCAATTTCAGCGTCTGTAAATATTAATCCATTACGATCTTTAGGAGTTCAAGATGCATTAACCAGTGCATGGGTGGATGAGGCGAAGCGTGTGGCGAAAAAACGAGTTGTATTAAAAGCTCATTTCAAATCGCCTTGGTTTGAACAATTTGGCTTTCAACAAATTATTCGTCCGAACACTAAATTTCATTATGGTTTCATAGAAAAAAGCTGCTCTCCATAATGGAAAGCAGCTTTTTTCGTTCAGTCTGTAAAGTTTAATGAAGTCAAATAACCTAGTAATAATAAGAAACCAATTCCAATAAGTGTATGCATGTCCATAATAATTCCTCCTACTTAAAAAAACGAAGCTGTTTCTACCTTTTTATTGTACAATGAATAGATAAAAGATGAAACCTTTTCGTGCTTGAATTCGTAATAGATAAAATAAGTTGTTAAAAATCGTACAAAATTGTAGGTGAATTTATGAAAAGTTGGATTCAGAAAACATTAGTCGTTGCGGTCGCTCTATTAACCTTTGGTGTAATCTCTCCCAATCATACTATTTGGGAAAACTTACTAGAAGACAAGGCAAACCAGAAAACGATTTCTACACAAAATACGCAAAATACATACGCGGTTGAGTGGGTTGATGATCAACCCTCGACATTTATTGAAGATGCCATTGCGCAAGCTAAAGAACAGTCATTATTAAAGTTCGGATCTCGAATTGGACCTGTCATAACAAATGAGTTTGACGAAATCATTTTCCCTAAAATTCAAGAAGCTATTCAACTAACATTGTTTGATATGGACAACGAATCTCTTAAATCATTAGCAATAACTGAGAATCCTTCAGGGGATCATAGTGAAAAGATTTTTCATATTTATGAAACAGTAACTGGTTCTGATATTATTCGATTCCATGTAAGAACGGATCGTAAGCCGCAAGATGGTTATTACTTTAATTTTCATTACCACACAGCTTCAGACACGTTTGCCAAGCACTATACTTTAGGTGATATTTATTGGTCAAAAAACATGCCACCAAAATGGCTTTCTTAACACACAAAAAACCTTTTTCAAGTATACTTGAAGAAGGTTTTTTACATGTATATTAATAGGGGGATTTCTATATGGAACAATATTTACAATTATGCCAATCTATATTAGCTGATGGAACGGTGAAAAGCGACCGTACAGGAACTGGTACGAAAAGTATTTTTGGCTATCAAATGCGATTTGATTTACGTAAAGGGTTTCCTTTAGTGACCACTAAAAATACGGCAATGCGACTTATTACTTCAGAATTACTCTGGTTTATTAAAGGTGATACGAATGTTAAAACGTTAATAGCAGAACGTAATCATATATGGGATGAATGGGCTTTTGAAAAATGGGTAAAAAGTGAAGACTATGATGGTCCTGATATGACGGACTTTGGACGACGTGCTGCACAAGATGAGAAATTTCAACAAATCGTGGATCAACAAATGACTATTTTTAGAGAAAAAATCTTATCAGATATTAAATTTGCTGAAGAATACGGAGATTTAGGTCCGGTTTATGGTCGACAGTGGCGGTCTTGGCCCTCAAAGGACGGTCAATCGATTGATCAATTGAAAAACGTGATTGAATCCATTAAACATAATCCAGATTCAAGAAGACATATAGTGACGGCTTGGAACCCATCAGAAGTAGATCAAATGGCACTTCCGCCATGCCATACTTTTTTTCAATTTTATGTAGCTGATGGAAAATTATCTTGTCAATTGTACCAACGCAGTGCAGATGTTTTTCTCGGTGTTCCTTTTAATATCGCGTCGTATGCCTTATTAACTCATTTAATTGCAAAAGAGTGTCAATTAGAAGTAGGCGATTTTGTGCATACTTTGGGTGATGCACATATCTATTCGAACCATATGGACCAAGTGAATGAACAGCTATCACGACAACCACGTGAACTTCCAAAACTGACAATTTCTGATGATAAGAAGTCTATTTTTGAATTAGAAACAAGTGATATAACTGTAGAAGGCTACGAACCGCACCCAAGAATTAAAGCACCAATCGCAGTATAGAAAGTAGGGAGAATTATGATTTCATTAATAGTAGTCCATGATCTTAATCGTGTCATTGGACAGAACAATAAAATGCCTTGGCATATTCCTAACGAACTTGCCTATTTTAAAGAAAAAACGATGGGAAAAGCCATTGTTATGGGGCGTAGTACATTTGAATCAATCGGTCGACCTTTGCCAGGTCGTTTAAATATCGTGATTACACGAAATACCTCATATAAAGTTGAAGGAGTGACAGTTGTTCACTCGATTGAAGAGGCCATTGAGGCTGCTAATAACCACCATGAAGAAGTAATGATTATTGGTGGAGAACAAATATTTAAAGAAGTCTTACCGTACGCTGATCTTTTGTATATCACACTTATTGAACACGAGTTTGAAGGCGATACATTCTTCCCTTCTTATGAACAAGAATGGGAAGCCATTTCTACTTCAGAGCAACATACTACTGATAGCGGGATAAAAT
>NZ_JBFUKT010000154.1:0-8045 GCF_056400705.1 Paenisporosarcina sp. P5_A11 | reverse complement strand
GTTAAATGCTTACTTAGGTGATACAAACAAATAACGTATTAAGCAAATTCCTTTAGAGGGGTTTGCTTTTTTTTACTGACCTTTTTTTGGGATGCATGGAATTAGACGTGAATGCCATGCTAATAAAAAGGGGTTGAAAAAACATGACGAAAATTTATGTGTCGGTTTCACATCATCGCTATTATTACCATCCAGAGGATTCACCTTGGGAATATGAAATCGAAGCTGAACCAGGAGTTTTGAATGTGCTTGATCAATTATTTGAACAAAAAGAAGAAATTGAAACAAAAGGGTTTTGGCGAGCACATACACCTTATATACCGTATCATTTAGATCCTGAAAATGATGAAAGTGATTTGCGTTTGAAAAAATTGTATGCCGTTATTCATGAGTACACGGATAAGGAATCCAAACAACATATTGAAAACATGCCTTTTTATAGTTGATTGCTTTGCATGCCTTCGCTACACTAATTTAAAGGAGTGTAGCGAAGGCATGTTTTCTTTTGTAGATTTAAATCAAGTTGAAGTCACATTATCATTTGAAAAAAATACATTTCCTATTCCTGCCACGCATGTTCTGGTGTTAGCCAATAGGAAAGAGCAATGGTTACTTACAAAACATCCACTTAGAGGACTAGAATTTCCAGGTGGCAAAGTTGAACCAAACGAGACGTTAGTACAAGCTGCAAAAAGGGAAGTATATGAAGAGACAGGTGCTCAACTTGAAAATATGGAATGGTTTGCTGAATACATGGTCAATGACATAAACCCCTTTTGTAAAGTGGTTTTCCGTTCAACTGTAGTGTCAATAGATCCAAATGTTGCACAATTTGAAACAGAAGGCCCAGTCTGGGTAACCTTACAAGAATTTTTTAATTCGACTAATCTAAGTTTCCATATGAGAGATGAAGGTATGAGAAAAATATTGGAACAGGTGATGTTAGATGAAGCCGAACGGAACGATTGAACAAAAACGACCATATCCTAGTCCCAATCCAAATGTTCGATTAACAGAAGTATTGTATTGGTCATGTGGGTATCGAGTAAAAGGTCTACTTGCACAACCTTTAAGATCTGGTAACCAAGAAGGTATACTCTATTTACGAGGCGGAATTCAAAATATAGGAATGGTTAGGCCAGCTCGCATTGCTCAATTTGCAGCACAAGGTTTTGTAGTATTTGCTCCTTATTACAGAGGTAATCGTGGTGGCGAAGGACGCGATGAATTTGCTGGTGAAGATCGTTTTGATGCGGTATATGGAGTAGATGTTTTAAAACAGTTTTTATCCGTTAATCCCATTCACTTATTTGCCTTTTCTCGTGGAGGAATTATGGCGTTATGGACGGCCATATTGCGTGATGATATAACGTCTACCGTAACCTGGTCAGGAGTTTCAGACGTAATCCTTACTTATGAAGAAAGGAAAGATATGCGGAGAATGATGAAGCGAGTAATTGGAGGGAATCCAAATAATGCGCCTGAAGCTTTCGAAGAACGTCAACCTTTCTCACATATCAAAGATATTACTTGTTCACTTTTAATTATCCATGGGAAGAAGGATGTAAATGTTGGGATTGAGCATGCTAGTCGTTTAGAAAAAACGCTTGTAAAAGAAGGTAAAGTTTTTGAAACCTGGTACTTTAGTGAACATGATCATTTTTTCCCAACAAAAATTAATAATCAAATAATCAAAGACTTAACAACATGGATGAAACAACAAGGAGGGTAATGATTATGAAACATGTTCGGATTCTTTTGGAAACGACTCAAAAAGAAAATAAATCGTCAGTTCCTATAGATACCAGCTATTGGGAAAAATTATGGGATACTTATACAAAAGATTTTGCATCAGTCGAGATTCACAGTTGGCTTGAAGAATCTGAGCAAATTGAAGAACTTTCTAAGATATCGGCCAACTCAGTGGTTGAAGGTCTTGTAAAAGTATTCACTGTCACATTGAATGAGGAAAATTGTACATTTTTACGTAATCAATCTATAGATCCTAATGGTGGATTAAAATGGTTTACCTTATTCTTTTACAAAGAAGATGTTCAGATGCTTGAAATCGCACAATATGGCTCTGAAATTGTTCTCTATGGAGTAGATGAAAAAGAAGCAGAAGAATTACAAACATTGTTTCCAGAGAATGCCAATGCCGAATATTTTAAAGAGCACTTAATGTAAGTTATGGGAGGTTACTTATGGGGAATTTACATATAAAAAATGACACCTTCTCACATGGAAATGAAACAATAAAACGCATGAAGAATGTGGATTATTGGGTTCCTTTGATGACTGAGTTACTGCCAATCTTTACTGAAGTAGAAGTACGTTGTTGGAAAAATGAAACAGAATTGATTCTATTAATCAAACCTTTTGCACACACCATTAGAATTGAGACTGACTTAGTAATTTTTACCATGCCACTTACCCAGAAATTAAAAGATTTGTTCTTAAAATCTAGTAATGATACTAATAATATTAGATGGTTTTCATTACATTTTAAAAAGAATGGGTATCACATTTGTTCAGTAGAGCATTATGGTGTAGAACTTCATTTCAATCAAATCACCAAAGCAGACTCCATACATATTCAATCCTTTTTCAAAAACGATACGGTCTTTAACTATAGTGAATAAAAAAAGGCCTGCACACGAAGTGCAAGCCTTTTTTAAATTAAATAATTGGTCCACCTTTTGAAATGATTTCTTCAGAAACTGAGCCGAATTTATTGAAGTTTTTACGGAATTGATCTGCTAATTCTTTTGCTTTAATATCATAAGCTGCAGGATCTGCCCATGCATCACGAGGGTTGAGTACATTTTCAGGTACGCCTGGTACTGCTTTTGGAATCGCTAGACCGAATACAGAACCATTGTCTGTTTCCACGTCATCTAATTTCCCTTCAAGCGCAGCGCGAACCATTGCACGTGTATAAGCTAGTTTCATACGCTTACCAACGCCATATTCGCCGCCAGTCCAACCTGTATTCACTAAGAATACTTGTGCATCGTGTTGATCAATTTTCTTACCTAGCATTTCCGCGTATACAGTTGCAGGCAATGGAAGGAATGGAGAACCGAAACATGTTGAGAATGTTGCTTGTGGAGTCGTGATTCCACGTTCTGTACCAGCAAGTTTCGATGTGAAACCGCTTAAGAAGTGGTACATTGCTTGTTCTTTTGTCAACTTACTGATTGGAGGCAATACGCCAAATGCATCAGCTGTTAAGAAAATGATTGTATTTGGATGACCAGCAACTGAAGGGTCTACGATATTGTCAATTGCTTGTAATGGGTAAGCGGCACGTGTATTTTCTGTTAAAGAAATGTCTTCGTAATTTGCAATACGAGTTTCAGCATCTACTACAACGTTTTCTAATACTGATCCAAAACGGATAGCATCGAAAATCTGTGGTTCATTTTCACGTGTCAGGTTGATTGCTTTTGCATAACAGCCACCTTCAATATTAAATACACCATTGTCTGACCAACCGTGCTCATCATCGCCGATTAACTTGCGATCAGCATCAGCTGATAATGTTGTTTTTCCAGTTCCAGATAAACCGAAGAATAAGGCAACGTCACCTTGTTCACCAACGTTTGCTGAACAATGCATAGATAAAATGCCTTGCTCTGGAAGTAAATAGTTCATAATAGAGAATATTGATTTTTTCATTTCGCCAGCATACTCAGTACCACCAATTAAGATGATGCGTTGTTCCATTGAAACAATGATAAATGTTTCTGAATCCGTTCCATCGATTGCTGGGTCTGCTTTAAAAGTTGGTGCGTATACAATCGTAAATTGTGCTTCATGAGAAGCCAGTTCATCTTCTGTTGGGCGAATGAATAATTGATGCGCAAATAGGTTATGCCATGCATATTCATTAATTACTTGGATAGAAAGACGAGACTCTTCGTCTGCTCCAGCAAAGCCGTTAAAGACAAAAAGTTCTTCTTTCGATTTTAAATAAGTTACAACCTTCTTATATAAAGAGGAAAAAATTTCAGATGAAATCGGTCGGTTTACTGTACCCCAATCAATCTTGTCTTTTGAGATATCTTCTTCAACAACATACTTGTCTTTTGGAGAGCGTCCTGTATACTTTCCTGTCTCTACTTTTACAGCTCCAGTAGATGTTAAGACAGCTTCTCCGCGTAATGTTGCTTTCTCCACTAATTGTGGTACTGAAAGTTGTACATGCACGTTTTGGCCATTTAACAAATCGTTCAGCTCGTTGATAGTGTTCACTGAATTCATGTATATGTACCTTCCTTTTTTGTGTATTCCCAGTTAATTGGGGTGTTTTTTTCAATTCGATGATTAGTATAACACATTTAGCTTAATAATCTACACTAATAGCCTGATTAAATTCCTCATAATTTTATATTAATGAAGAATAATAAAAAATATTTGACATAGGTGGATTAGTTTATTATGATGTAAAACTGAACGGATACTCTTATCCCGAGCTGGTTGAGGGGTCAGGCCCTATGAAACCCGGCAACCTGCAATTATGAACCAAGTAGTAATTGGCAAAGGTGCTGAACCTGAAACAAGGTGAATTCCTTGGATGATAAGAGTGAAAGGTGCCTATACATGAATACCTTTCCTCATGTATTTTACGTGAGAGAGGGTTTTTTTTATGACATCTCCCTTTATCCTCGTGTGCAGAAGCCCGAAAAGGCGGAAGGTTTTATTCAACTGAATAAGCTGGACATGGGAAATGAGTACCGTTTGAATTTTCCGAGAGCAATCTCGAAGGATATAGGAGGAATATTAAATGACAACTCGTCGTCTATTTACATCAGAATCAGTAACAGAAGGGCATCCGGATAAGATTTGTGATCAAATCTCAGACGCAATTTTAGATGCTATATTAACAGAAGACCCGAACGCACGTGTTGCTTGTGAAACAACTGTAACAACAGGTTTAGTGCTTGTTGCTGGAGAAATCACAACATCTGCTTATGTGGATATTCAAAAAGTTGTACGTGAAACAGTTCGTGAAATTGGCTACACTCGTGCAAAATATGGTTTTGACTCAGAGACTTCTGCAGTATTGACTGCAATCGATGAGCAATCTGCCGACATCGCAATGGGCGTTGACAGAGCACTAGAAGCACGTGAAGGTTCGATGACAGATTCAGACATCGAAGCAATCGGTGCCGGTGACCAAGGGTTAATGTTCGGTTTTGCATGTAATGAAACACCGGAATTAATGCCACTTCCAATTAGTATGGCTCATAAGTTAGCTCGTCGTTTAGCACTAGTACGTAAAGAGGAAATTCTTCCATACTTACGTCCTGATGGTAAAACACAAGTAACTGTAGAATATGATGAAAACAATAAACCGTTGCGCATTGACACAATCGTTATTTCTACTCAACATCACCCAGAAGTAACACTTGAGCAAATTCAACGTAACTTGAAAGAACATGTCATCAATCCTGTCGTTCCGGCAGAATTAATTGACGAAAATACAAAATACTTTATTAACCCAACTGGTCGCTTCGTAATTGGTGGACCACAAGGGGATGCTGGTTTAACTGGTCGCAAAATTATCGTTGATACTTACGGTGGATACGCTCGTCACGGCGGTGGCGCATTCTCTGGTAAAGATGCGACAAAAGTTGACCGTTCAGCAGCATATGCTGCACGCTATGTAGCGAAAAACATCGTAGCAGCAGGACTTGCTGACCGTTGCGAAGTTCAACTTGCATATGCAATCGGTGTTGCTCAACCAGTATCAATCGCAATCGACACATTTGGTACAGGCACTGTAGAAGAATCAAAACTTGTTGAAGTGGTTCGAGCGTCATTCGACCTTCGTCCTGCAGGAATCATCAAAATGTTAGATCTTCGTCGTCCTATTTACAAACAAACTGCTGCTTACGGGCACTTTGGTCGTACGGACTTAGATGTACCATGGGAAAAAACTGATAGAGCTGCTCTTTTGAAAGAAAAAGCTAGCGAATAAAACAAAAACTGTTCTGGAGTAATTCTGGAACAGTTTTTTTATGAGGAAATATGGGTGAACGGGAATAAACCACTCGTGAAAGGGATTAAATCAAATTGAACGGGAATAAACCACTTTCGAATGGGATTAAATCCAAATGAATGGGAATAAACACAAGAATTTGATATGATTCATTTCACAACATCAGCGAAGCGAAAATCAAAGTAATTAGCACCATGCACATCGTTTCAGTGTGTTTTTGTAGGGAAATTGGGTGAACGGGAACAAAACAATTTGTGCGGGATTAAACCAATAGAAAAGAGCAGGCAATTAGATGCCTGCTCTTTTCTATTGGTCACTACTTTTCTGTTGCATCTCTTTGTAAATTTGCCCTTTTTCAGCGTATTCTTTTACAATTCGTCTCATATCAAGTTTGTCTTCATCATTCAATTCACGAATAACTTTCGCAGGCCGTCCTAATGCTAGCATCCCTGCTGGAATAACCTTGCCTGGAGGTACTAAGCTTCCAGCTCCGATAAATGCACCTTCACCAATTTCAGCGCCATCTAAAATGATTGAGCCCATTCCTACTAAAGCTCCTTTGCGAATGGTACAGCTATGTAATGTTACTTGATGTCCAATAGTCACTTCATCTTCTAAAATTAATGGAGCTGCAGGGCTTTGATGTAAGCAACATAAATCTTGAATGTTCACTTTGCGACCGATACGTGTTGAGTTTACGTCGCCACGAATGACCGTGTTAAACCAAATTGTAGACTCTTGACCGATTGTCACATCGCCACTGATTGTGACATAATCAGCAATATAAACAGATGGATCAATCAAGGGAGTTTTATTATTAAAAGAGTAAATCATTCTTTTACCTCATTTCTTATTGCGGTATAGTTTCATTATACATGGGTGTAAGGTCGTTATTAAGGCTAATTACCATTTCAGGATGTACTAAGTGACAATGATTTATTAATATCAAGATCACGTGGTAATATTAAAACAAGTATTTGTGATAAAATGAACTTGTAAAGGGGCGCTGTTCATGTGGAAATGGGAAGCAGATGGTCAAGCTAAAGCAGTCGTCGCAATTGTACATAGCGCGTACGAACATCATCGTAGATATGCATGGTTAATCGAAAAATTTAGAAGTTCAGGTTTTCATGTTGTCATGGGAGACTTGCCAGGTCATGGAGAAGCGGCTCGAAATAAAGCGGCACATAATGAAGATTTCCAGTCTTATGGGTCTTATATCGACCAATTAGTTCAAGCATCCATCTCGTATAACCTACCAGTGTTTGTTATGGGGCACGGGTTAGGCGCAACTCTTGTCATGCAATTACTTCAATTAAAATCCATTGAATGTGCTGCAGCCATTTTAACATCACCATGGTTAAATTTAAAAATTCATCCATCCAAATTATCTAGTGCTTTGTCGAGTATTGGTAAGTTAGCTGAGAATGTAAAGAGTACACATGATGTGACAATTAAACAACTGACTAGAAATTATGACGTGTATACGCAAGATAAAGACGATCAACTGTATAATACAACCATTACATTGAAATGGTATCATGAGCTCCAACAGTTAATCAAAGCAACTTCTACTAGACAGGAAAGTATTCAGAATCTGCCTATATTAATGATGACAGCTGAGAGAGACAAAGTAACTGAACATACATACGCAAAGCATTGGTTACATAAACAACAACTTTCAGAAATTCAATATAAAGAGTGGGCAAATTGTTATCATGATTTATTTCATGAACCAGAACAAGAAGATGTATTTTTATATACGGAATCATTTATGAATAATGTTTTACGTTCTGTTGGTTATATTGTTTAGGCACTCTTTATAGAGTGTCTATTTTTTTGTGATAAATTTCACAAAACCTAAAAATGTATCATACATTTATTTCTACTTGTGATTGTTTATGCATACTTTTTCATAGTGTGTATTGTTTGATAGGAAAAGTAGGAGGAAATCAAATAGAAGCATTTATTTTACGAATCAACGAGTACTTGTGGGGACCTTGGATGATTACTTATTGTTTTGCTCTTGGGCTGTTAT
>NZ_JBFUKT010000153.1:0-8056 GCF_056400705.1 Paenisporosarcina sp. P5_A11 | reverse complement strand
GTATTATACCTTTCATCATTTATCCTCCTTTCTTTTTTTTATCACAAATTTCATAATATCCTTTAGTTCTGCTTTATATAATACTACTATTAATCCGATTAATAGTACCCCAGTTAAATAGGTAATAAGATGATGAGGCCATATCATATTTTGTAAAGCATAACCAGAGATACAGCCGATTAATGTATAAACTCTCTTAAGGCCATAATCCACAAAATAGTATTTTAGAGAAAGTTGAGTTCTCAATACAAAAAATATTACAAAAGATAATCCTGTAGATACAGCTGCACCTGCTGCTCCATAAAATGGAACTAATGCGACATTACCTATAATGTTCGAGATGCAAGCCACAGCAGAAATCAAAATATGCCACTTCGTTTTTTTAGAAAAATTAAGTCCAATAACTGTTGTCTCAGACAAAGTATATAACATTGGCATAAAAATTAAAAAAGGCATAATAACAGCAGCTTCTTTATAGTCTGAGCCTAATAGCATTACAATAATATCTTTAAATAAAATTGTTATAACTGCTAGTAAAAACATTATAAATCCAATTATTTTACTTGTTTTAGAAAA
The DNA here is from genome assembly GCF_056400705.1 of Paenisporosarcina sp. P5_A11. Classification (NCBI taxonomy): domain Bacteria; kingdom Bacillati; phylum Bacillota; class Bacilli; order Caryophanales; family Caryophanaceae; genus Paenisporosarcina; species Paenisporosarcina sp. P5_A11. Next base: position 7,480 of record NZ_JBFUKT010000153.1, on the reverse strand, counting down.
AAACTCTCGATCATCAGGATGCTTTTCATAATGTTCGTAGCAAACCGGTGTCCAAAAAGTGGTAAATGTAGCTTGAACCACGTTTAATAAAGCTACAATTCTAAATGCAGCAGAAAATAAACCTAAGTCCTCAAAATCGCTCCATTGACGTAATGCAATTTTATCAAACGACTGAAATAGCCAAGTGATTAATGTTGTAAGTACTAACGGATAACTAAATTGAATAATATCTCGCTGTGAATGTCGAGTATTGGAGGTCCTACTAGAGAAAGGATTCCAAAATTTCTTTTCTAATAAAATTGATATCCCAGTCACTATTAATAGAGTGATACTTGTTGAATAGATAAGGATTTCGTACTGAGATCCCATTAAATAATACAAAATTACTAAGAGAAATAAATTAAAAGATTTATTAAGAATTTCCATTAAAGAATATAAATGTCCCTTTTGTTGCATACGAATTACAAGTACTGCAAAACGATAAATAGCTTGAAATACAATACTAATGATAAGTACGCTAAATACAATAGGATTGTTATCATCAAACAAAAATACCATAATTAAATCTCTAAAAATGAAGAGGAACAATAACACTATTAATAATAGTAGAATAGGTAATTTCATGGAATTAAATAAAAGCTTCCCTCGTAGATATTCCTCTTCTTCATAAAAGAAACGTACAAAAGCTTGATCTGTTCCAAATATAATGAAAATCATCAATACATTGACAGCAAGCGTGAACATCGAAGCTTTCCCAAAATCTTCAGGTGATAACAGCCTAGTCGAAATTATAGTAGTGATTAGTCCAATTATTAACCCGACACCACTACCGTAAAAATAAGTTAAAAACTTATTGAATAAATTATTTTTCATTGCATTCCAAATAAAACTTATTGATCATATCACAAACATACTTAATCTCATTCTCTTCTAAACCATAATACATCGGTAGTCTCAATAAACGCGCACTCTCTAAAGTAGTGCAACGATCTTCACCTACAAATTCTCCATAATTCAACCCTGCGTCAGCCGTATGTAGAGGAATATAGTGAAATACTGTTTGGATACTTTTCTCTTTTAAATGATCAATAAGTCTCGRTCTCTCTTCAATATTACGACATTTAATATAGAACATATGTGCATTGTGTTCACAATAATCCGGAATAAATGGTAACTCAATAAAACTTTTTTTAGATAGTTCTGATAAATAATTATTATACAATTCCCAGCTATTTAGACGGTTATCGTTAATCTTATCGGCTTCTTCTAACTGAGCATATAAATAAGCAGCATTTAATTCACTCGGCAGATACGAGCTGCCTATATCTACCCAAGTGTATTTATCAACCTGTCCACGAACAAATCTACTACGATTTGTTCCTTTTTCACGGATTATCTCTGCTCTCTCCATAAACTTTTCGTTTTGAATAAGCAAGGCTCCCCCTTCACCCATCGAGTAGTTCTTAGTCTCGTGAAAGCTGTAGCAACCAAAATCTCCAATTGTTCCTAATGCTTTACCTTTGTATGTGGACATAACACCTTGTGCTGCATCCTCTATTACATAAAGATTATGACGTTTAGCAATCTCCATAATTGTATCCATTTCACACGCAACACCAGCATAATGAACAGGAACAATAGCCTTTGTCTTTTCTGTAATAGCTTCTTCAATTAAGGTTTCATCGATGTTCATCGTATCTGAGCGAACGTCAACAAAGATTATCTTCGCCCCACGTAGAACAAAAGCATTCACAGTTGAGACAAATGTATACGATGGAGCAATTATCTCGTCACCATGTTGAATATCAATTAAAATTGCTGCCATCTCTAAGGCATGCGTACAAGAAGTGGTAAGCAAAGTTTTGGGAGTATCAAAATTTCCCTCGAACCATTTATGACACTTTTCCGTAAAAGGACCATCTCCGCTTATCTTTCGATTACTTTCAATTGCTTGTTTTATATAATCTTGTTCTGTCCCAACAACAGGTGGTATATTAAATGTCAGCATAACCTAATCCCCCATATTAAGAGCTTTAAGAACTTCTGGTAATAACTCTTTTCTACTTATTTCTAAAATGTAATATCCATTTCTTGATGAGCTATCATTAACAGGTTTCAAATCCGATTTTATTTCATATTCTTTAATAATGTATGGAAATGCTTCTTTTACCAATTCAAATCTTACTTTATCTTCACTATTAAATATAAAACCCACTAATGCAATTTTCTCAGATTGATAAAAATCGAAATCTATCTTTTCTCTTGTAGCTACATTTATAACATTTTTTAAAAAATCAAACCCTGTAGATATATAGACCATATCAGAACCAATATAATCTCCACCCATTCTTGCTGCAATTTCAATAATTTTCACATCTCCGTTTGATGTGATTTTAACCTCTGAATGGGAAGCTCCATTTTCAACTTTTAGCACATCTAGTGACTTTTCAACTATATTTCTAATTTCATTCTTCTTGGAATCAGATAATCTAGCAGGAGATAAATGTCCTTTTTCAATAAAATTCGGGGCACCTGTAGTGAACTTCTCCGTAATTTGAAGGAAATTATGTTTCCCATTTTGTGATACATATTCTATACTAAATTCCTTACCATCTATATATTCTTCTACTAATACTTCATCTAAAAAAGATACATTTTTAGCATTCATAATAGCATTTTCAACTTCATTAATATTTTCAACTTTATAAATCCCTCGACTGCCAGATCTATCAATTGGTTTGATTATTAATGGGAATTTTAAAATATCATAATTTAAATCGCTGAAACCCTTCACTAATTGATATTTAGGACACGGCAATTTTTTTAAACTTAATGCTTTTCTCATTTCAAACTTGTTTGTTGTAACTTCAGTGGTATCTAATGTATTAGCTACTAATCCCATTTGATTTGCAACATAATTTACAGTTGGCATTGCTAAGTCAGATGCAATTGAACATATACCTACTGGGTTTATTTTACTTGCATACTTCAGAATTTCCTCTTTATCCGTAATACTTACAGGATAAAAGCAACTAGCTTTTTCCTTTGCAATTGCCCCATCTTCCCAGGCAAAAACATGAGTTTCATATCCCAATTCGTTTGCCTTTAGAACTAATTTTTTTTGAAACTCATTTGCACCTATTATTATTAATTTATTTCTAATCACATTCACGCCTTTCAAAAAATCTTTAGAAAACACCTATTAACTTATATATTGGAACTCAAAGGACCTATTCTATTTCTATTCCTTTTTCATAATGTTCACTGATTTTTTTTGCTGGGATACCATAATACACACTTGAATTCTCGGGATCTTTTATTATTAAGCTATCAGCTCCCACTAATACTTCTTTATCTATAACAATGTTATCTTTTATTGTAGAACTAAAACCTATAAAGTTATTATCCTTAACTTTGGAAAAACCACCTATTACCGAGTTTGCTGAAATAAAATTATGATTTCCAATTAAACTGTCATGACAAATGGTTGAATTTGACCATATAATATTATTATTATTAATTTTTGAGAAAGGTTCTATTGTAACATTCGGTAAAATGATGTTTCCTTCACCCACAATATCACCATAGACTATTGCATAAGGGCTGATATAATTTATTAAATCAAAACCTTTTTCTTTTACCATTTCAAAGACTTTTTTTCTCATTCTTAAATTCTTATATCCTACACCTATTATAAATTTATACTCTTTTTTCGAGAGTTTTTCTAAACTGTCTTCGAAAGTAATTATATCTTTACCTAGATACTTACTTTCAGAATAGTATTCTTTATTTACACAAAAAAATTCAACTTGATATTTTTCTTCCTTACTTAAATAAAAGTGCAACTGTTTTGCTAAATCTCCTACTCCAAAAATAATTATTTTCATGTAAATTCTCCTACGAAAATATTCTATTTAAATCCTCTTTTAACTTTTGTTCCGAAAAAAATTTTTTCACATTCTCCATGTTATTAATCCTTGCTTTTTCATCAATTAATTCAAACAAATCTTCAAAATTATTATTTGCTTTAAAAACTTTCAAACCATGTTCTTCACAAAATTCCCATGTTGAAATATCATCTCTTATATAAACTTTTTTACCTAGCCCTAAAAGAGTGGTAATATTTCCTATAGCTTGTTGTCTATTATGATTAAATATAGCTATATCTGTTTTAGAAATAATTTCTAAATATTTATCAAATGGCATAAATTCTAAAAGCGGCTCGAAGTTATCACCAAATATTTCTTTACMTCTTTTCACTATTTTTCCGGCATATTCTTTATCGCCGTAAGATAGAGGACAAATAATATGTATATTTTCAGGTTTTAAAAAATATAGTTTTTCAAATACCTCCAGATGATTGTTTGATGGATCTGCAGAATTACCTACTTGGATGTAAGTAACAATATTATCTTCTGATTTAGAAATTGAGATTTCTTTATATAAATTGCTAGGATACACAAAAGAATAATAATATTTACCTCTCACCGCATACCATTCTTTCGCTAATTCATAATCTCCCTTTACATGAGTGACTAAACCACCAACTCGTTTTATCACATATGCCCTTGAAAATTCTTTGACTTTAGCTTTAAAATTTGTACGTGGTTTAAGATAATCATATAAATCTCCACCCCAAATAATCCAGTGACATTTTTTTAGAAGCCAAGGTTGTAATAAAATAATCCTAATAATATTCATGAAAATCAAACTGTGCAAAAATATTTTTTTACTACTGTTTAATATTTTTATTAAAGTAAAAAAATCATTAAAGTTTCTTTGCAGTACTATTACATTCTTTTGATGAAAATTCTCAGAATAACTTTTCCCGATGATTATAAAAAAATGTTCTTCTAAATTAAAATTTTTATTTATAAATTCGATATAAGATTTGGTGAATTTTTCACTTGGTATAATGTGTAAGTTCTTCATTACTTCATCCTTTTAATATTCATTCTTTCCTCAAAAGTAATTATTGTTATTTATTACCAATAATTCACTTTCACAATCCAACTTAAATGTTTTTCTCAACCATTGATGAATAACAGAAAAATAACGACTAGACCATGATTGTTTTATTTTGCAGTGACTTATACAAATTTCCAAAGTTAACATATTTAACTTCTTTATTAAATTTCACAACAATATTCTTCGTATCAAACACCATTTTAGAATTCATTACAGCAAAAGGATAACCACTCAAATCTTTGAACTCGTGATGATCGCTAAGAATTAGAATTAAATCAGACCCAAACAAAGCTGCATTTATATCTTTTTCAACGAATGGTTTCTCAACATGTGGATCATAGCACCGAATCTCATAACAAGTGTTCTTTTCCAACAAATTCTTGATCTCCATTGCCGGACTCTCACGTATATCATCAACATTACCTTTATAAGTTAGACCAAAAATAGTAACTACTTTACCTTTTGAATTACCTATTAGTTTCTCAACATGTTCAACAACAAATTCAGGCATTGAATTGTTTGTTTGACGAGCCAAGTTAATCATCTTAGCTTTTTTAGGGGCTTTAGCTACGATAAAGTATGGATCTACTGCTAGACAATGTCCCCCTACTCCAGGCCCTGGAGAATGTAAATTTACACGAGGATGTTTGTTTGCCATTTGAATGACATCAAGTGCATTGATTTCCAAGTCAGTGCAAATTTGAACTAATTCATTAGCTAAAGCGATATTTACGTCACGGAATGTATTTTCCATTAGCTTAGACATCTCTGCAGTTTTAGCATCAGTAAAAATGATTTCACCTAGAACAAAAGTTCTATAAACTTTTGCACCTGCTTCAGTACATTTAGGAGTAATCCCGCCGACAATACGGTTATTTTGTATTAACTCATGCAAAATATGACCTGGAAGAACTCGTTCCGGACAATGTACCAAATATATATCTTCCCCAATTATAAATCCTGCTTTTTCAATTAATGGTTTAATGATATCATCCATGCTTCGAGGAGAAATAGTCGATTCAACAATTATCGTGTTTCCCTTTTCTAGTAAAGGGATAATTGAATTCACACCACTAATTACATACGATAAGTCACATGATTTAAACTCGTCATCAAAATTCGGTGTTGGTACAGCAATAATGAAAGTATCAGCTTTTCGAGGTACCAAACTCGCTCTAAATGTACCCATTTCTAAAACTTCTTCTAATGCTTCTTGTAATCCCGGCTCTTCAATATGAATCTTACCAGTATTTAATTTTTCGACCACGTCTGTTGAAATATCTACTCAAACAACTTTTACGTTGTGTTTAGCAAACATGATTGAAGTTGGTAATCCAATGTATCCTAAACCCACTACTGTTAGTTCCATAATTAATAACCTCGCTTAAATTTTAATCGGGATAACTATTCATATTAATACATTGTTTTACCCGAGTACCAATGTCTCTTGAATCTGTTTGATAATCACGAATATGAGAGAAATGCGGAAAATCCACAATAGTTTGTAATAATATTATTTAAATCATATTGTCTAATATCAGATTAGCAATATGCTTAGGCTCAAAAAAAGGTGAAGGATTGTAAATTCTATTAGAACTTTCAATATAAAATAAAGCTTGAGTGATACTTTCTTCATTATTATTACATACTATGTATCTGTCATATTTATCTATATATTCTTTTATTCTATCTTTATTTTCTCCATCCAAGATTACAATTACCGGTTTGTTTGTAGCTGCATAATGATATATTTTCCCAGGGATTTGTGTACCCGATTTATTAAGAAGACATACTAGAACGTCACAAGTTGCCTCAGAATCTTCTACCTCTTTTTGTGATATTCTTGGTGAAACTTGAATATTTTTATTGCTTTCCATTCTTAAGTCTGAATTTCCGGCAATTAATAGATCCAATTTATGACTCATCTTGCCACAAACATCGTACAACGGCTTAATATTCCTATATCTAGAATCGTAATCACCAAAATATCCTATTTTCAATTTATCCCCTTTGGGTCTATTAGAAATTTTCTCCTTATTATAAGGTATAGGTATAAATTGCATTTTTTCTGAAAAACTAGGGAACATTTTTTTCTGTTCTTCTAGAGTAATAGGAGAGACATATACAATTCTGTCTGCACATGAAAATATTTTTTTTTCTTCACGACTCACATAACATTTGGGATATATAGATTTTTTTGTTATATCTATCGTTAATGGATCACCCCAATATTGAATCCATTTGCCATAATTTAATCCCTTCTTTATTAAATTATCAACTGCAATGTGGGAACTTTTTGGGTCTGAGGAAGAAATAACTATATCGTAATAAATATCTGGTATCACTTTAATATCTATCGTTCTGGCTTGATAAATAGTATTATCAAACAAATTAAATGATTTATATATAAGGCGGGCAAAAGGAAGGATTTTATTCTTTACAGAACTTATAAAAATTCTTTTATCTTGCGTTAACAATGTATATGCATTATTAGCCTTGAGACTGAAAAATC
>NZ_JBFUKT010000152.1:0-8121 GCF_056400705.1 Paenisporosarcina sp. P5_A11 | reverse complement strand
TGTTTGGAAAAGCCCTTTTAGCTTGTGTACGTCCAGATGATTTAGTCTCTCGTATAGGTGGAGATGAATTTGTTATTTTACTTACACATTTATCTAATCAACCTGAAATAAGGTTTGATGAAATAAACCAAATAATAAAAAACATCCAAACAACCTTGCTAAAAGGATGGACCATTAAAGAAAATATTTTCACGCCAACTACTTCTATTGGAATATCTTTTTTTCCAGAGCATGGATTATTTATTGACGAGTTATTAGAAAAAGCAGACTCAGCGTTATACGAAGTAAAGCGGATAGGGAAAAATCAACACCTTATTTATCTAGAGTGATTTATCGAAAGCCGTTCCTATTAATGGAGCGTTTTTTTGAGAACAAGAAAGAAGGTAGGAAAATGGGCAACCGTGTTTTACTTGTAGAAGACGAAAAGAACATTGCCAGGTTTATTGAACTAGAGTTACGTCACGAGGGATTCGAAGTCGTTCATTATATATCTGGAAGAGAAGGGTTAGAAGCGGCGAGATCTCTCGAATTCGATGTCGTTTTGCTTGATGTCATGTTACCTGAGCTAAATGGTATTGAAGTATGTCGTAGAATTCGCTCGTTCTCACAACTTCCTATTTTATTGATTACAGCAAGAGATGCTGTAATGGACCGGGTAGCAGGTCTTGATGCAGGCGCTGATGATTACATCGTAAAACCATTTGCTATCGAAGAATTACTAGCTAGGATTAGATCAGTTTTAAGAAGAACTAGCCAAGAAAATGAAGAAACTTTACTGTTAGTATTTAAAGACATTACTGTTCATACAAGTGCACACCGTGTCGAAGTAAACCAAAATAGCATAGACTTAACAAAAACTGAATATGATTTACTTGTTTACTTAATACAACAAAAAAACCGGGTGGTTACCAGAGACTTGATTTTGGAAAATGTTTGGGGCTATTTAGCTGATATCGAAACAAATGTGGTTGATGTATATATACGTCATTTGCGTTCGAAGTTACCACCAAAAGCAGCAAGTTACATAGAAACGGTTAGAGGAGTCGGATATGTGATGCGCGAATGACAAGAATGAATCAGTGGAATCAGTCAATTGCATCTCAATCTTTGAAAAAGAAATGGGCAATAAGTTCTGGAGCCGTCATTTTCATAAGTTTTGCAGTAATGAGTATTATCTTATACATTGCGTTAAAAGGATGGTTGTATCAACAAGAAGAACAAGAAGTAAATCAAACTATGAGTGACTTAACCAGCTTTTTCGAATCTCAAGGTCCATTTTTAACTGTACAGGATATTCAATCAAATAAAGGATTAATGACGTCTATTATTGATAAAGACCAAACTGTTCGTTTACTTAATGCTGATGGTATTGAGTTGTTACAAATCAATAATACATCGACTTTTCCTGCATTTGATGAAATTGACTTGCCCGACAATGGCTATTCGCTTGATACGGACAAATCTTCTTCCATTTCAGCCATAGGTAATATTCAGCTTGGTAAATTTATTGGGTACGTTCAGCTTGAACACCCTTTAAAAGGATTCCAGTCAATGATGACTTATATTCTCACTGCCATGTTGCTTTTTAGTGTGTGTAGTTTGTTGTTATCAGGATGGATAGGATATATATTGGCTACATATTTACTAAGGCCTCTTAAAGATTTAAAATTATCCATGGATGATGTTGCTGCACATGGATTTGAAAAAGATTTATCGATAGATTATCATGCGAAGGATGAAATTGGAGAACTTATTACCGTGTATGAAAGTATGATGGGTAAGTTAAAGTCATCTTTTGAACAGCAACAACAATTTATGGCAGATGCTTCACACGAATTACGCACACCTATACAAGTGGTAGAAGGACATCTTGCTTTGTTAAACAGATGGGGAAAGGATGATCCTGTGATTTTAAAAGAATCTTTGGAAATATCCTTACGTGAAGTAAATCAAATGAAGTCATTAATTGACGAAATGCTGGAATTAGCCCGAGGAGAGCAGATGAAAGATCGTCCTCCTACTAATATAGTAAAACACACTAAAGAAGTAATAGAAGAGATCATCCAAGTACACCCAACCGTCCATATTAATCATAATTTGCCAATTCAAGAAGTACTAAACGTCCAAATTTCATCGAATGCCTACCATCAAATTATTCGTAACATCTTAACAAATGCGATTCGATATAGTAAAGAGCCAGCACATGTATCTATTTCATACGAAATTAAACCAGAGAAAGTCATTGTTCTTATACAAGATGAGGGGATTGGGATTTCTCCTAAAGACCAATCTAAAATCTTTGATCGTTTTTATCGAGTCGATGCAGCTCGTTCTAGAGACTTAGGTGGAAGTGGGTTAGGTTTGAGTATTGTGAAAATGCTTATGGAAAATGCTAGGGGAACAATTTTTGTGGCGAGTGAAACGGACAAAGGCTCTACTTTTTCTATGGTTTTCCCACTTATAAAATGAATATTCCTTGTCTATAATACGAGTTATTTCGACATTAAGATAAAGTTTGCTTAATTTACCGAAAAGCATTGTATTTTCTATGGATAGGAGTAAGATTGAAATGGAAAAAAAGTTCTGCATTTCATCATGCTTGATTCCTTTGATATCAGGTTACAACGTGATAATATATTATAGTATGTATAAAAAGAAATAGGAAATGCCGCTTGGCAATAAGTTGGAGGGTTTTCTTAATGTTAATAAAAGGGACACCGAACGGGTCACCATGGACTAAATTATCAGGTCCAAACTTAGGTTATGTATTAGAAATGTACGATTTGTATTTGAAATCGCCAGAATCTGTAGATGCAGATTTAGGCGTATTGTTTGAAGAGTATGGTGCACCAACAACGACTGAAAACGCTGTCGATTTTTCTGCAGCTAATCAGGTAGATCCAAATAACTTTGGGAAAGTATTAGCGGCTGTTCAGTTAGCAGACGCTATTCGGGCTCATGGTCATTTAGCTGCGGATATTTATCCACTAAACGATCGTCCAAAAGATTCTTCTCGTTTAGATCCTTCATCATATGGATTATCAGAAGCTGATCTTGTAGAGATCCCAGCTTCTTTATTAATGAAAAATGCACCAAGTAATATTCAAAACGGTTCACAAGCAATCGAGTATTTGAAATCATTTTATACCGATAAGATTGCATATGAGTTTGCTCATATTATTAATCCACAGGAACGTCAATGGATTCAGTCTAAAATTGAGTCATCATCGATGAAAGTTGAATTATCGGCAGAAGAACGTAAAGCATTGCTTGAACGTTTATCTGAAATTGAAGGTTTTGAGAAATTCATTCACCGTACATTCGTAGGCGCAAAACGCTTTTCAATCGAAGGATTAGATACATTAGTCGTATTTCTTGATGAATTGGTTCGCCAATCTGAAAAACAACAAACTAAGCAAATATTAATTGGTATGGCTCATCGTGGACGTTTAAATGTCTTAACACACATTATTAATAAACCGTATGACATGATGTTTGCAGATTTTGCTCATGTTCCAAACGAATCATTTTTACCACAAGATGATTCATTAGAGATTACTACAGGATGGTTCGGCGATGTGAAATATCACATGGGAGCTACACATACAGCAAAATCTGGTTTGAAAGTAAAACTAGCTTATAACCCTTCTCACTTAGAAGTAGTTAGTCCAGTAGTTGTAGGTCAAACTCGTGCCGCTCAAGAAGTTACATCAAAAACAGGTGTAGCTGCTCAAGATCCAAAAGCTGCATATTCTGTATTAATTCATGGGGATGCTGCTTTCCCAGGGCAAGGCATCGTAACAGAAACATTAAACTATAGTCGTGTGCGTGGTTATCAAACTGGTGGATCCATTCATGTTATTGCTAATAATATGATTGGTTTTACAACAGAATATTATGATTCTCGCTCGACACATTATTCTTCTGACCCAGCTAAAGGATTCGAAGTACCTGTAGTACATGTCAATGCTGATGATGTTGAAGCGGTAATAGCTGTAGCTAGACTAGCATTTGAATATCGTGAAAAATTCGGCAAAGACATCTTAATAGATTTAATCGGCTACCGTCGATTTGGTCACAATGAAATGGATGAGCCGTTAGTAACTAATCCAACTATGTATCACGCGATTCACAAACACCCAACGGTACGTGAACTGTATGGTAAACAATTAGTGTCGGAAAAAGTTGTTGAAGACGCAGAAGTGAAAAAGCTTCAAACTGACATTCAAAAAACAATGCAAGCTGCCTTCGACCGTGTAAGAGAAGTGCCTGAAGCTGAGCATCAAGATATTGTTATTCCTGAAGTTGTATTAAATGGGTATCCAGAAGTTCAAACTGGTGTAAAAGAAGATACACTAGTGAAAATGAATGCTGAGTTATTATCATGGCCATCAGAATTTACGGCATTCAAGAAACTTGAAAAGATTCTTAAACGTCGTGAAGAACCTTTCAAAGGTAAAGGGAAAATCGATTGGGCACATGCAGAAACATTAGCACTAGGCTCAATTTTACAAGATGGAAATCCTATCCGACTGACTGGACAAGATGCTCAGCGTGGGACATTTGCCCATAGACATCTTGTGCTGCATGATGAAAAAACTGGGGCAGAGCTTGTTCCACTTCATCATATTTCGGACGCAAACGCATCATTCGTTGTATATAATAGTCCATTAACTGAAGCTGCTGTTTTAGGGTATGAATTTGGTTATAACTTAGAGAATGAAAAAGCGTTAGTTATTTGGGAAGCTCAATATGGAGACTTTGCAAATATGGCACAAGTTATGTTTGATCAGTTTATCTCTGCTAGTCGAGCAAAATGGGGCCAAAAATCCGGATTGGTGATGTTACTACCACACGCTTATGAAGGGCAAGGGCCAGAGCATTCAAGTGCTCGTTTAGAAAGATACTTGCAAATGGCAGGAGAAAATAACTGGACAGTTGCTAATCTTTCAAGTGCTGCAAACTACTTCCACATTTTACGTCGTCAAGCTAAAATGCTTGGAGAAGAAACGATGAGACCATTAATTATCGTTTCACCAAAATCATTGCTTCGTCACCCGCTTGTTGGCGCAGAAGTAGCAGATCTAGCAACTGGTCAATTTGAAACAATTCTAGAGCAACCTGGTCTAGGCAATCAAACTGAAAAAGTGGAACGAATTATACTAGCTAGTGGAAAAATGGCAATTGATTTAGCTGATAAAGTAAAAGATGGTAAAGATTTTGATCATCTTCACATCGTTCGTGTTGAACAATTGTATCCATTCCCTTCTGAAAAAATTCAAGCGATTGTTGGACGTTTTCCAAATGCGAAAGAAATTGCATGGGTACAAGAAGAACCACAAAACATGGGTTCTTGGACTTTTGCAGATCCATATTTACGTGATTTAGCAGGAGCGAAGAGTGTAAGATATATTGGCCGTGTTAAGCGTTCAAGTCCAGCTGAAGGCGATGGCGAAGCTCACAAAATTGAGCAAACTCGCATTATAGAAGAAGCAGTTTCACTTTAAAGACCGATTGATTAGAGGAGGAAAATATAGTGGCAGAAATTAAAGTACCAGAATTAGCAGAATCGATTACAGAAGGAACTATCGCACAATGGTTAAAACAAGTAGGTGATTCAGTTGAAAAAGGTGAATTCATCGTTGAACTTGAAACAGATAAAGTTAACGTGGAAGTAATATCTGAAGAAGCAGGAGTTGTTCAAGAACTACTTTTTGCTGAAGGAGATACAGTTGAAGTTGGTCAAGTTATTGCTGTTGTCGGAGAAGGTTCTGGTAGTGGTGATACAACTAAGAATCCGGTTGAAGCAGACCCTGCTGAAGCGGATGCACCTGTTAAAAATGTAGAACAACCAAAAGCTGAAAAAGTTGCACCAGCTCCGACTGCTAAAGAAGAAACATCTTCAACGGACCGTACGATCGCAAGTCCAGCAGCTCGTAAATTAGCTCGTGAAAAAGGCATTGATTTAAATGCGATTTCTACAGTTGATCCAATGGGTCGCGTACGTGTGCAAGACGTTGAATCACATTCAAATGCACCAAAACAAGCACCATCAGCACCGGCTGCAGCTAAAGCTACTGCTGCTCCAAAAGAAGATGATGGTCGTGTTACTCGTGAAAAAATGTCTCGTCGTCGTCAAACAATTGCAAAACGTTTGTTAGAAGTTAAACAATCAACAGCTATGTTAACTACTTTTAATGAAATTGATATGACAAATGTTATGGCATTACGTGCTCGCAAAAAAGATAAATTCTTTGAAGATCATGATGTTCGTTTAGGATTTATGTCATTCTTCACAAAAGCAGTTACATCTGCTTTGAAAAAATATCCTTATGTGAATGCAGAACTTGAAGGAGACGAAGTTCTACTTAAACAGTTCTATGATATTGGGATCGCTGTTTCTACTGAAGAAGGTTTAGTTGTGCCAATCGTTCGTGATACTGACCGCAAAAACTTTGCTGAAATTGAAGCAAATATCGGTGAATTAGCGAAAAAAGYACGCGACAAAAAACTTCAAATTTCAGATATGACTGGTGGATCATTTACTATTACAAACGGTGGCGTATTCGGTTCTCTTATGTCTACTCCAATCTTAAATGGTACACAAGTAGGTATCCTTGGAATGCACACAATCCAAAAACGTCCGGTTGCAATTGGTAACGAAGTTCAAATTCGTCCAATGATGTATGTGGCACTTTCTTATGACCACCGTGTAATTGACGGAAAAGATTCAGTTGGATTCTTAAAAACTGTAAAAGAATTAATCGAAAACCCTGAAGATTTATTATTAGAATCATAAGATATAACATTCAGCTTCGCATCCGCGGAGCTGTTTTTTTAATTAAGAAATAAATGCTGACTATAAAAGGATTTATTTTATAGGCTCTATTAAACTAAACGGTTGTTTATCGTACATATGCGATAGCCGTACGTTCCGCATGGGCCGACAAGTATGAAAACCACATACTTGTGGATCTCATTCTTGGGCCCACAGGAAGTGGGTCATGAAGGTGTTGCCACAAAATTTCTCGCATTGCATTTTGCGACGAGTAACCGCAGGAGCAGGACGTGGCGTTTTTAACCTTCGTTCCTGTGGCGCGAATGTACTCTTTCGTTTGTTCTTCAGTATCAACAACATTCTTTAACATAGGCATTTACAAAGTAGCTAGTGACGATGTCACTTCGCTACTTTTTTTGATTTTCAATATTAGGATTTCTTTATTAAGATGCCAGAGATGCAATTTTTGTTAAAAAACTGCTTAATTGAGGTATTTACCATATCGAATAAATTTGAAATTAATTGGAAGGTAATTGGTTATTTATGTTAATATAAATATTAAATAATTTGCAAATTTTGAATCGACTAAATATTGAGAGAGGAAGATCTATTCAAATAGTAATAAAACTCCATGGGTAGGTTAGTTAATTAAAGATGATTCAATTGTAAAGCAGTTACGAATTTGAAATAGGAGATGGTCGAATGAAGTATGAATTCAAAAATAGACATACGAATTTTCCAGTTGTGGCGATGACGCTTGTTTATTTTATTGAACTTTTTTTATATCTTATAAATTTTATCTCGGGTTTTTTCTTTGTAAACGTATTGTTTTTAATGAGTATACTAATCCTTTTTTTCTCATTGGTTATTAGGAAAACAGCAATTTCAAAACCGCCATTTGTTTTTTCTGTAATTTTTTCGGTATTCTTATTTATTTACGAAATGCCGCTAATCCTTATTGATAACCATCAATACCAAATTTCTAGCCCCAACGCACCAGAAGAATTAATTAAAGGTTCTGGAATTTTTTTGTTATCAATAAATGTTGCTACAATAGGTTTCGTTGAAAACGAACAAGTTCTACGAGATAGTTATCAAAAGAGTCACACTAAATTCTTTGAAATTATTTCCGTTAAGAATCACGAGCGATATTTTAGCAAAAACAAAGCAATCATTGAATCGGTGGGCTTATATAAAGATGAGTTTGAACAGATGTCTGAAAATGTGGCAGGTTATTTAAACACAAGTAACAAGGCAATTGATGAATTTTTAACGAGGGATTGTTACTTGTGTTTAAATAACCTGCCACATTTTCAGACATCTGTTCAAACTCATCTTTATAT
>NZ_JBFUKT010000151.1:0-8186 GCF_056400705.1 Paenisporosarcina sp. P5_A11 | reverse complement strand
ATATAAATGAGATGAGACAATTTGCAGAAGAACGCGGTGGAAAATGCCTATCAGAAATCTATTTAAATAGTAAAACTAAATTAATATGGGAATGTGCAAAAGGTCATGTTTGGGAGTCTATTCCTAATCAAATCAAAAATGGCACTTGGTGTCCTGAGTGTAGTGGAAATAAAAAAAGGACAATAGAAGATATGAGAGAAATTGCTCAACAGCGTGGTGGAAAATGTCTTTCTTCTGACTATAAAAATAATAAAACCAAATTAACCCGGGAATGTAAACAAGGACACGTTTGGGAATCCATCCCAAAAACTGTAATACACCGTGGGTCTTGGTGCCTCACCTGTAGTAGAATATAATTAGATTTTAACATGATTACTTAAATCAACCCCTTCACTGCCTTAGAGTGAAGGGGTATTATTCTTTAATATACAATTGCCACGTTTCGCACCGGTTGGATTTATAAACCTACTTTCACTCTCCTAAAAATTAAGCAAATTTTCTCAGCTTGTTATTTTGTGAAATGCCTTCAATTTCTGCAAGTACAAGTTCTCTGCTTCTTCTCGGTGACCGATTAAATATTCATCTAGTGTAATGCGTCTTGCGGACAGTATGCCTCTCGCTTTTACTCCTGGCATGTGTTGGGCTTCGACCATGACATCGAGCAGCATACTTTGGTTTGGCATTGTTAAATAGCGTGCTACACTGACTTCTTTTCGTTGTCCGACATGGCCATATTTCAAAATCACTTTCCAGTACGACCATTCCATCGCTCCACTCCCTTTCCATTAGGTAATGTAAACGTCTTGCAATACCCCTTTTTTATATCGGTTGGCTTTTTATCTTGTCGTATTAAGAATATTCCAAGAAACCGTTATCAAGAACCTCGCCGATTTTCAAAACACATGTTTACCTCTTATCACACCTACTGTCAGAGAAGAATACAAAAAATGCCCTCCAGCTGATATTTCATCAGTTGGAAAGCATTTGTTATTTATACACATTGATTTTCAAAAGCCCGCTTTGTTTCTAAATTATCCATTTCCGACTCCGCCTTGCTAATAAAGTCCTCTTCTATGTAATAATGATCTGGGTGTGGATGACTTAGAAAGTCATGATGAGAGATAGCCCAGCCGTAAGCTCCTACATAACTGAAAAGCAGGATATCTCCCGCTCTTAAACGTGATACGTCAATATCTCTAGCCAATATGTCGTTTGGTGTACATAACTCTCCTGCCACTGTAACGACCGATTCATTTACTTCAGGACGCACAAAGGGGTATGGCCATTTTTCTATTGGTATGATGGTAAACGGGTGACTTTGTTTCCAGGCTGCGGGAAGTCTGAGGTGATGGCTACCTCCTCGTACCACGCAAAAGTATTCGCCATGATTTTGTTTGATATCTAATACCTCCGCTGCGTAGTATCCGCATGAAGACGTGATGTAACGACCGCATTCAAACAGTACTTTCCAATTGGCGTCTTTGTGCTTTGCCAGTACAGTGTTTAAACGCTCCATAAAGTCCATCCAGTTAAACTGATTTTCTAGATCCAGATAATTGATGCCGATGCCTCCACCTACATTCAAGAAGGAAATATCTAAATCGAATTTTTCACTCCACGTTTTTGATAATTCAAAACAACGGTCTACAAATTCAGCATGAGCTTTGGCATCTATATTATTGGACATCGCATGAAAATGAAAACCGCGAAGGGTAATATTCGGTAGACTTTTAGCCAGCTCAATCGCATTTGGTATGTTTATTTCATCAATCCCAAATTGTGTTGGTACACCTGCCATTTTCAATCGCGCATTTGGTACTGAACTGCGTAAATTGACACGCAACAAAATATCCACACTGACTCCTTTTTGACTGGCAATGTAATTAACCAGCTGTAACTCATGCAGGCTCTCGACATTTATGAGCGTCACTTTGTGAGTAATGGCTCCTTCAATTTCTTCCTGTGTTTTCCCAGGCCCGCCGAAAAGTATCGGAATATGTTTGTCTACAGCTCGGACTTTTTCTATTTCCCCTAGTGAAGCCACTTCAAATCCATGAACGATGGGTGCTAAGTTTCGAAGAAGTGTCTCATCTGAGTTCGCTTTTATCGCATAAAATAAGCGACTTACTGAAGGAAGTGACGTAATCAGCTGATTAACATGGTTGCGAAGCTTTGGTAAGTCATATAAATAAGCACAGAACGGTTTTTCTTGTTCCATCCTTAGCGTTTTCACGATATTTTCCATCATAAAAATGTTCACTCCCTTACAAATTCCATATTTGACGTCTTATCGTTAATACAATTGATGTGATCGCAATACAGCCGACCCCCATCACAATACCTGCCCAAGAGGTCCCGACCCATGTTGCTATAGCACCTAAAAGGATGGCTCCTAACGGAATAAACCCTCTATCCATTAACGCAATGCTCAACACCCTGCCGCGAAGTTGATCGGGAACCTGCACTTGAAGCGTAATACGGCTCACGGTCCGGTACGTTTGGCTTGTTAAACCTACCAGAAACATAGCGATCCCTGCTTGTAAGAAGTTTTGAGCAGCGATAAATAATAGCAAAGATAAACCAAATCCCATAATGGAACAGATTAACCACTTACCTGCACCTTTAATTTCTTTGCCGATTGACAGCCAGGTTGCCCCTACCAAAGCACCGATTGAAGAAATAGACAGCAACAGTCCAAACCCTTCTGGCCCAAGATTTAATAGGTCCCGGGCAAATAGTGGCATCATCGTTGTGTAAGGAAAGCCAAATACCATGGGTACAATAGCCAAAATGAGCAATGATTGAACGGAAGGCTGACTTTTCACATAATCTGATGCCTCTCTGAACGTTGTTTTTTCTCTATTTTTCTTATTAAATTTCGGGACAGCATGAGAACGAATCATGAGTAAGGACACTAGTACGCCTAATGTCCCCCATGCATTGATATAAAATAAATTGGCAATATCCGTAACGGCAAGCAACATTCCTGCAATCGCCGGTCCAATAATACGAGAAAGATTGATGACCAGCGTATTTATCGCGATTGCACTAGACATAGCGTTTGCCGGCACAAGGTTTGGCAATAACGCATTGCGGATTGGCGAATCCATAGCTGCCAGCATAGACCGTAGCGTGACAATCAGGATAAAGACCCAAAATAATGCGGGTCCTGAATCCACCAGATAACCTAGGCAAAACGTCAAGAACATCATTGCTAGTTGAATGTAGATTAATAGTTTTCGTCGATCATAGCGATCAGCCAATAGCCCTGCTGGTACGCTAAGTAAAAAAGTGGGAAGTAAGCGGCAAGCATTCACTACCCCTAACATCAGTGGAGAATTTGTTAACTGAAGCACCGCCCAGTTTAAGGCGACTAAATCCATCCAATCCCCTACTCGCGTCACTAAGCTGCCCGACATAAAAATCTGAAATACTCTTGAGTGAAGGGCAAAACGTGATGTTTGCTGAGATTGAATCACAACGTTTGCCATGTAAAGTTATACTTCCTTCCTGTGACATTCAAAAAGAGGATTAGGTACACTTGTATACGAATAATCCTTTCCTTCCGGTTCCAACCGCATTTTTGTCAGTGCTTTATAATCTACTTTTTCCTGATAAAAAGCCGCTCTGTCTATACTGGCATTTTCAGCATATGTTGTGGTTTCAAGCTGATCAAAAACCGTTTCACAAATCACATGAATTTCCTGCCACAACTCTTCTTCTAGCAGTCCGAATTGCTGACACACTTGCAATAGCAATTCTCCACAGTGATTTTGCAATACCGTATAAAAAACTTTGTTATGCATTTCTTTTAAACAATTTGTTGCTGTTGCTGAATTTGGATAAAATTCGGTTTGTAATCCTGATTGTTCGAGCCTGTTTTGAAAGATTCTGCTACCTCCCCAGTCTCTGAACAACATTCGAACTGGTCGACCATTTTTGAACACCATCACGCTGTTTTGCAAATGACCTTCCAGACCAATTCCATACTTTACCATGAGTGTT
This sequence comes from Paenisporosarcina sp. P5_A11, assembly GCF_056400705.1. NCBI lineage: Bacteria > Bacillati > Bacillota > Bacilli > Caryophanales > Caryophanaceae > Paenisporosarcina > Paenisporosarcina sp. P5_A11. Next base: position 4,181 of record NZ_JBFUKT010000151.1, on the reverse strand, counting down.
AAAAAGCCTGGCAATGCAATGGATGCATATTCGGAAACGAATTGAAACGCTGCCTTGCGGAGGGAAGGTTCCTTAGTTTCTTCTGCATACTTCTCAATTAACTCAACGAGAATTGTTTTTTCAGTGATTGCTGACTGACCAAAAAGTGAGCTACCAACAATCGCTACTTCGTCCACGTTAACGAATGTTTCGACATTCTCCCGTAACACTGCAGATAAATTCCTGTTTTTTAATTTTTGATTATCTGAAAGATCTTCTGTTTTGTTCAGTTTAAAATTATAACCAGCACATTCACATACTGGGATAAAGTTCTTAGACAGCTCTTGTTCCCGCTCCATTACTAAACGGATAAGGCGCGTGATTACCGCAGCATTATTGGTCGTATTTGCAGATATGGAACGGACAGTAGATGTCATCTGGCTGTTGACCGCTACTTTTATCGAGTGTTTGGCCCCTGCCTTCAAAGGCACTAAGGTTCTAAAAGAAGACGTTGCCCCACTTGGAATTTTTAGACCATGTATAGGTATGACGATTTGTTGTAGAATTTCAGTTTCATAAATGTCAGGTATCGCATGTTCCATTTGCCAAGGATGCACAGGGACAAACACATAATCATTTACTTCAAGTTGGCATGCTACAAATTGTTTTTCGATTGTTATTGGCAACTCTGGATACTCGTTAAAAAGAAAAGCATTTGCATTCTTTTCTTTCTCCTCTTCCTGTTTCCATTCTGCGTAATCTTTTCGAATCCCGACGAACTGCAAATCCGCTGCTCCATCAAATTCAGGGGAGTAACGAAACACATCTTCTGGATCCATGCCTACTTTTGTCTTTGCGCCTGGGTGGAGATTATGTCCTTCAATACTCAGTTGTTCAAAAAATAGACTCGAATCAAATCCAGGGTCTTGTTTCTTTCTGAACAACACCCAATCGATTGTATTAGTGATTTCATGTTCACCTGCTTTTTGCTGAAGGTCTTTTTTCTTCAACTCCCAGAAAGTATACGAAAGTGACAGATTCGCACTACCATTCGATAATTCCCCCGCCAGTTTCAACCAAGATCTTTGCCCTTTTTCCTTGTAAGTTTGTTCTTTCTCTTGCATCAAATAAAGCAGTTCAACCGCGTTATCAATTGGTTTAATTCCGAAGGTAGAAACTAGTAAAATCTGTCCGTCTACTTCTGTCCGATTGAAAGCATAAGTTGGACCTACCGGAATCAACAGACAACTCTTTTCGCATAGAGGATACAGTTTATATGTGTCACCATTTTTCATACCAAATGTATGGAGTTCCTTCATTACATTTTTCCAATAATCATTGATGACTGGAACATTTATTGCATAAGAAGTGTCCATCACGAACAAATCATATGAGTCTGACGTCAACCCCATGATATCTTCACGTACCATCGAACCTGCTAGTCGGTTTAAAATTCCTTGTCGGCCTTTTTCAACTGATAATTTATAATCAGGGGCCATATTCGGAAAATTGTCTTTCAAGAAATGCAGAATGGTAAATTCATCACTAAATAAATGCTCCTGGCTGAAGTTCTTATCTYCTGTTGGGATTGTATTTATTTCAGGAAGTTCTGTTGAAATTGTCGTCATGATTGAATCTCTCCATTCCATTTCATCAGCGGGTTCGGAACTTGGGTAAATGTGTAAGCCGTGATATCCCCCTGCAGACGCATAGTCGTCAATGCTTTTAAATGTATTGTTGGCTGAAAAAGTTCGTGTTCATCTGCCTCAGCTTGTTGTGTAATGGAAGAATCCTTCTTCAGGTCTTCAAAAACATCTTTACAAACGATTGCGACCTGCTCCCATAGCCTGTCCTCATCTATTTCCAAGGATCGAACAAGATTTGTAATCAATTCGGCGAAATGATTTTGAATTACGGAATACGAAATAATATTTCTCAATTGGCCTTCTTGATCCGTGACGATCGATGAACCAGGATAAAACTTCGCATCATATCCATGCTTCTCTAATCTTTCCGGCAAAATTCTGATACCTCCGAAGTCCCTTAATAAAATACGTACTAGCTCGCCATTTCGAAAAACACTCACACTATTTTGCATATGCCCTTCTAAACTAATGCCATACCGAACCATTAACGTCAGAAAGCCTGGTAGTGATGTCTCTGCATATTTTCGGATAAATAATAACGCTGCCTCTTTCTGATCAGACAACTGATAGTGGCCAGCTAGCTCCTCAATCAGTTCAGCGGCAATAAGCTTGCCACTAATGGGGGAATCCGCAATAAGCGCTGCAGCCGCCATCGGTATTTCGTTTTCTTCTTTAATATGGTTCTCAGGATTCTCCCGTAAAAGTGACCCTAAATTCGCTTTAACTGTCCAGCTATCTTCTTCTGTCAGCGATGATGTAAGTGGGTTGTAATAAGCGCCTGCCCGTTCTTGTAATACAACAAAACGACCTTTAAAAGCATTCTCTTTTTCTAGAATGCTAGCCATTATTTTCGAAAGAATGGGTCCGTTCTCTACAGAATTAGGAGAAACGGTACGTACAGCACTGGTAGTTTGAATATTGACCGCTGTTTTAATATGGTGTCGTCCTTTTCCGCGATGTTGGATGGGCGCTAGCGAACGAAAAGAAACCAACGACTGTGTTGGAATACAGAAATTTGAAATAGGAACGATTCTCTTCATCTCGATTTCTTCTTTATACAAAGTAGGTAATGTATGTTCAAATTGCCAAGGGTGAACGGGTATTACTTCAAACTGATCAGCCTGCAAACCAATCCTTTGTAAAGTTCCTTCCACAACTGACTGTAGTCCCTCATATTCTTGATATAAAAGACTAGTAATAGTTTGTTCATCGATTGACGTGGTGCGGCAATACTCTTTCGACACAGCTACAAATGCAACCTGTGGTTTACCTCCCCACTCTGGTGAGTACTTGATGACATCTGCCGTATCAACACCGAACTTAGTTTTGGTACCTGGATGGAGCGGATGGCCTTCAACAACCCATTGTTCATAAAAAGCAAGAGGACTGAACCTTTTATCGATTTTTTTCTGATACATGACCCACTCAAGTGAAGTTTGAATATGTAATAAATTAGCTGTATACGATAGATCCGTTTTTCTTCGGTCTGCACCTGTTAAGGCTAATGTGAAGTTAGCAGCCCCATTTAGAATTTCCAATTTAAAGCGATGAAACTGTTCTGCTGTTGCTTCTTTTAATAATCCTTCATTCCTTAACAACTCAAGAAGCTCCACGGGATGTGCGAGAATCTTAGAAACCTTTTCATCTTGAACTAATAAATCACTAGCTACATCAAATCGTCCGAGTGAACGCCGCTTTTTAATGTCAGCGTGAATCACTTTTCCACTAGGTAGTTTTATAGAAATGCTGTTTTTCTTACCTGTCAGCCATGTAATTCGCTTGTCTTCAATGATTTGTTCTCTAATAAGTGCTTGGAAGAGACGTTGAGAGATTCCTCTTCTTCCAGCTTGAATATTTTTTATATATGATTCCTCCAGTTCAGATTCTTCCCGCTTAAGGTAATCTAACGTTTCGGATTCTTCATCACTCAAAAACTTTATCTTTGTCAGTTCTGTATTTCCAGTACGGATCATCGTCATTTCAACTCTCACTTTCCGCTATCCTTGAATTTTATTAATGAGTCCATAAAACGATATTGATAATGATAATCATTATCAATTACATCGGTAATGGTAAATGATTACAACAGCATTAGTCAACATGCTTAAGTACCTATCCTTATACTTAAAACAGGGTAATTTAGCACCTTCCATCGACGCACCTAGAGCTAAAGGAAGCAATTATAATAGTAATTTCTCAATTGTCGCAGTTGCTTTGCTCCACCGATTAGTATGTCATTTAGCTAGTAACAAGCATAAAAATCCCCCAGCAAACAGAGTTTGTCGGGGGATTTGTTTTAGAAATATTGGTTTGCAACTGTCCACATTTTTTATTACTGACATCCATCACTTTTATAATAATTTTTATATAGTGGTTTGAACATTATCAAATTAGGCTATCTATTAAGTAAGCAAGAAAAAACAATTTTTGAACAGGAGATGGCATAATGGACTTTATTTTATATCTTATTATCGGTGGTATTATTGGATGGTTAGCTGGACTTATTTTAGGTAAAGACATACCAGGCGGAATTATTGGTAACATTATTGCAGGTAT
>NZ_JBFUKT010000150.1:0-8293 GCF_056400705.1 Paenisporosarcina sp. P5_A11 | reverse complement strand
GTCTTGGGGGGTCTGGCGTTTAACATCGGAAATATTGCGGGGGCAGGACTTGGGACGAATGTTTTGTTCGGAATCTCTCCAGAATTAGGAGCCATTCTAAGTGGTATTCTCGCAATAGGCATCTTTATTGTTAAAGAAGCGGGTAAAGCGATGGACAAGTTCTCACAAATCTTAGGTTTTGCAATGATTGCATTAACGGTTTACGTGATGTTTACAGCTGCACCTCCTGTAGGGGAAGCTGTCGTCAAAACTTTTGTGCCCGATAAGATTGATATTTTAGCGATTGTCACATTAGTTGGAGGAACTGTTGGTGGATATATCACATTTGCAGGTGGTCACCGGTTAATTGACGCTGGGATAAAAGGGAAAGCTGCTCTACCTGAAGTAAACCGTAGTGCAGTATTTGCAATTGTGGTTACTGCAATTATGAGAATTGCCCTGTTCCTTGCGGTGTTGGGTGTTGTATCTCAAGGATTAAAGCTTGATCCTGCCAACCCTCCAGCTTCTGTTTTTAAATTAGCAGCAGGGAATATTGGTTACAAAATATTTGGGATTGTCTTATGGTCTGCAGCAATAACATCAGTCGTTGGTGCCGCATATACATCGGTGTCATTCATTCGCACATTCCATCCGTGGTTAGAGAAGCATCACAAAAAAATCATCATTGGGTTTATCGCGATTTCAACAATTGTCTTTGTCATAGTTGGAAAACCTGTTAGTATTCTAGTTCTTGTTGGATCAATTAACGGATTAATTTTACCAATCGCATTAGGAGTTATGTTGATTGCAGCGTATAGAATAAAAATTGTTGGAGATTACAAACATCCATTGTGGATGACTATATTTGGTGTCATTATTGTGATCGCTATGTCATTAATGGGTGGATATACACTAATCAATGAAATTCCTAAATTATTTATGTAGAAAGGAGTAATGCAATTGACCACAACTTATGAAGTAAGAGGGAAAATGCGTAGTGGCGAATTGACTTCGCCTACTTCCGGTTTATGTGAAGACTATATTCAAGCTAATTTAGTTATATTGCCAAAAGATTTGGCATTTGATTTTCTGTTGTTTTGTCAAAGGAATCCCAAATCATGTCCACTTATTGATGTGACTGATGTTGGTTCCTACGTTCCAAAAATGTCTGCACCCCACGCAGACCTACGAACGGACTTGCCAAAATATCGTGTATATCAAAATGGAGAAGTAGTAGCTGAACCGACAGATATTACAGACTATTGGACAGACGATATGGTGGGATTTCTCATTGGCTGTAGCTTTACGTTCGAGGATGCATTAATCAAAAACGGTATTCCGATGAGACATAATGAAGAAGGCGTCAATGTGCCGATGTATAAAACATCAATTGAAGCCGTTTCTGCAGGTAAGTTTGTGGGTCCAACCGTTGTTAGCATGCGTCCAATGAAAGAAAAAGACGTCATTCGAGCCGTTCAAGTAACGAGTCGTTTTCCATCTGTGCACGGAGCTCCGATTCATATAGGTAACCCGGAATCGATTGGTATTACAAATATCAATCAGCCTGATTTTGGAGATGCGGTAACGATAAATGAAGGAGAAGTTCCTGTGTTTTGGGCATGTGGTGTAACGCCACAAGCGATCGCCATGCATATGAAACCAGCTTTGATGATTACTCATGCACCAGGTCACATGTTTATCACGGATTTGAAAAGTGAACACGTGAGTGTCATTTAATGTGGTCTCATGTTTCAAAGTTAACTTGTAATTGAGACGTGTTTGGGTGATGAATTTTGAGTTTTAATCAATCAACCTGATTCCATTTATATAGCTTGCAATCGAATATTCAATACCACGTTTTTTATCCCAGTCATAGTAGTTATGACTGGGATTTTCTTTTAAACCAGTTTAATTCATAGAGTAGATAACATTATTTGTAAATCGAATTCAAAAAATGTCCCTGCGTCAGTTTAGGATACGTTTATTAATAATGCAGTTAAACCATATTTACTATGAATAGCGTCTATAGTAGGACCTAATTTATGGTTACGCCACTTATTATCTTTAAAGAGGCTCAAACTGGTTTCATCTTCTAAAATATTGATACCGATATAAAAATTGCGTTTTTTTTAGCTTATTAGAAAGAGTAACTATTATATATTATCTGGTGGTTTCTAAGTATTTCTCTAAATCTTTATCCATAATAAAAACTTCGATTCTTTCACCTGTTTTAGTACTAATATCACTATGGGAGGAAAGAACCTTACATTCAGTATGATGTTCAACAATTTTTTCATAATCATTGCTGTACATTTCACGTAGAAGTGTACGCATTTGCTTTACAAGCTTTTTCCCGGAATTATGACTGACAAGATGCTTTTCTTCCACAGTCAGGACCCCTTTGAAACGGGTGATTAACATGTCATCAATTATATAGGTTTTGGCCTCCTGTGGTCCTCTTCCTATCAGATCACGCTGGAATTTAATAAATGCTGCACTTATTTCAGCCTCTAGTTTCTTTTTTGAATTTAACATAATGTCTCCATCTCATCTCTAGAATTTATGGGATTCATCATAATGCCGATTATAAGTTCATGTCAATGTAAATCTCAAAAGAACTAAAGAATAATTTAATTATTAAGAGAAATAGAGATTTATCCATTAGTTTTGATAAACATGACTACATAAATCTAATTTGAACACATACCATAAAAAAAGAGTTGACAAATATTTAACGATGAGAGTAAAGTACATCTCATGAATAACAATTTTATATCGGCCAAATCTCAAGCAATTGAGAACGGAGGAACCACTATTTGGGGTTAATTCTGCATTTGCAGAAAGGATGAGAAGCTCTTTCGCCATCCTACCCGTCAGCTAACTTCGTCGGCTAAAGCGAAGGAGGTCATAAAGACCGCCTTAATCCAGGGGGCTTTTTTGTTATGTTTGTAGCAAAATAGCAGCCTGGCATTTCCGTAGGTCTTTTTATTATGCCTATAAATGAAAAAGTTTCTTGGAAGACAGAACGCAAAGTGAGCTTTATAGCTTGCTGGGCGTTAAGTAGATCAATGAGTACTTTTTCTCCAATCTATATGTTTGCTTTTGCAAATCATTTCTTTGTTTCGATGTGTGAATCGTTTTTTCACTGCTCGAACTTGGATAGATGTTGCATTGCTGCATACCGGGGAAAAAGTAAGCATTGGTCTATTTTTTTATGTTTTTTTATAGACATTCCTCTCTATTAAAAAATGCAGAGTGAAAAAGGGTGAAAGAATGAGAGAAGTACTTTTAGTTGGAAAAGGAAAACTATTTGAATCTGTAAAAGATACTGTATGTGCTAGCCACGATACAAGTAATATACAAATATTTAGCTATGACGAAAAGTGGCTAAAGACCATAAGGACCTAACCGAATGCAAGGAATCGATTATTAACAAATTGGAGCTATGTAACTTATGTAACTCTGTATATCTTTTCCCTAATTCATTTGTTTAACCTTGTTAACCTTTTTTCAGAGCTCAAACCACAGATTATTTGTTGTCACTTGTCATAACCAATATTCTGGCTTGTATAAAAGGATGGGCGCTGATTTTGTCATCTTTAGTAAGCCGGACCTTTGCAGCTATAAGTGGCTTTTACCAAACAATCCATTCTAAATTAATTCAGGAGATTTAAGGAGGCGGATCATAGAAAAATATCTATTTTTACTAGTTGTGTGAAAGGAGAGACTCAAATGGATTTTGTATCGATTTTACTTTTAGCTATAACCTTTTTTCTCTTTTTAGGATTTATCCATTTTTGTAACAAAGTAATAGCAGAAAAGGGTGAGTAGAAAAATGCTTTTATTAATTATTGTCGGAGCAGTTACGTTGTATTTGATTCATGCTCTAATTTGGCCAGAAAAATATTAATTGCTACTAATGGAGGAAATGTAAATGGATTTTTTACAAATCGGCGTGGTGTTGGGACTTTTAATGATACTTGCAATACCAATGGCCAAATACTTATCGAATGTTTATTCCCTTGAAACAACTAAACAAGACCGCATATTTGGAAGGATAGAACGGGGTATTTTTAAACTTTCCGGTATCCATACAAGTGATATGAACTGGAAGCAATATGCGAAGGCACTACTTTTAAGTAACTTAGTAATGTTTTTCATCTCGTACATGATCATCCGCTTTCAAGGTGTCTTACCGGGTAACCCCAGTAAGATAGACAACATGGATCCATTATTGGCATTTAATACGGCTGCGAGTTTTCTTACAAACACCAACTTACAGCACTATAGTGGAGAATCTGGACTCTCTTATTTATCTCAAATGGTCGTAATAATATTCTTAATGTTTGTTACACCTGCAACTGGTCTTGCTTTATGTATCACTGTTTTCAGAGGGGTAACAGGTCAGAGGAGTTTAGGAAACTTTTATGTGGATTTAATTCGTTCCATTACTCGTGTGTTACTGCCATTATCTCTTTTAGTTGGGTTGGTTCTTGTGTCTCAAGGGGTGCCTCAGACTTTTAAACCTACTGAGATTGCGACTACATTAGAAGGAGACACGCAATCTATAACACGTGGACCGGTAGCGGCATTAGAGTCTATAAAACATATAGGCACAAACGGCAGTGGATTCTTTGGTGTCAACTCTGCACATCCATTTGAGAACCCAAACGGTTTTACCAATATTTTAGAAATTATATTCATGTTTCTTATTCCTGCTGCCCTTCCATTAACGTTTGGCTATATGGCAAAAAATAAGAAACAAGGTTGGATTCTTTTTACCACGATGGGATTAATGTTCCTTTTCTTCCTTAGCGTTACTTATTTTAGTGAACAAAATGGGAATCCAGCATTAGAGGAAATAGGGCTATCACAAGAGAATGGGAGTATGGAAGGTAAAGAGGCACGATTTGGAATTGCCCAGTCTGCTTTATTTACAGCCGTTACTACAGCTGCCACTACAGGCTCAGTCAATAACATGCACGATACCCTTACTCCACTCGGGGGATTAATGCCACTAGTAATGATGATGTTGAACAACGTATTTGGTGGTGATGGTGTAGGAACAGTAAATATCCTTATGTACTCATTAATGGCTGTATTTATTGCCGGACTAATGGTTGGTCGTACCCCAGAGTTTTTAGGAAAGAAAATTGAAGGAAGAGAAATGAAATTAATAGCCATTACAATTCTTCTGCATCCTTTAATCATCTTAGTACCATCTGCCATTGCTTTAGCGACACAGATGGGTACATCGGCTATTTCAAATCCAGGTTTTCATGGGATTTCTCAAGTGGTATATGAGTTTACCTCTTCAGCTGCTAATAATGGTTCAGGATTTGAAGGTTTAGGAGATAATACTCCTTTTTGGAATATTTCCACTGGCTTAGTCATGTTATTTGGCCGTTATTTCTCAATGATTGCAATGATTGCTATCGCTGGATCATTACTCGCTAAGAAACGTGTTCCAGAAACGATTGGGACATTTAAAACAGATAATAGCACTTTCGGTGTCATTCTTTTAGCAACAGTTTTAATTATTGGGGCGTTGACTTTCTTCCCTGTAATTGCACTTGGACCAGTCGCTGAATGGCTAACGATTAGATAAATGTTGAAAAGGAGCACTTTAGATGAGTACAAAGCGTAAAAGCAACTTAGATAAGAGAATTGTTTTTGAGGCAATTAAAGATGCATTCAAAAAATTAAATCCAAGAATAATGGCACGAAATCCTGTCATGTTTGTAGTCGAAATAGGGTTTGTTATTACCCTACTACTCTCTATATTCCCTACTCTTTTTGGTGGAACATCAGATAGAGGATATAACATTGTCGTTACCATCATTTTGTTCGTGACTATCCTTTTTGCTAACTTTGCGGAGGCATTAGCAGAAGGACGCGGAAAAGCACAAGCTGATAGTCTTAAAAAGACAAAGAAGAATTCTAAAGCAAAGTTAATCCAAAAAGATGGTTTCACAAAGTTAGTTGATGCTACAGAACTGCGTAAAGGCGACATCGTATTAGTGGAAGCCAATGATTTAATACCAACTGACGGTGATGTCATTGAAGGAGTCGCTGCTGTAGACGAATCAGCAATCACTGGTGAATCAGCATCTGTAATAAAAGAATCAGGTGGGGACTTCAGTTCTGTAACGGGTGGAACAAAAGTTATCAGTGACTATATCTTAGTAAGAGTAAGTAGTGACCCAGGGGAATCTTTCCTTGATCGTATGATTAACTTGGTAGAAGGCGCTAAAAGACAAAAAACACCTAATGAAATTGCACTAAGCACGCTTCTTGTTAGTCTGACACTTATCTTTTTGCTTGTATGTTCAACACTAGTGCCCATAGCTTCATATGTAAATGTGACATTTCCAATCGCTACCTTAGTAGCATTACTGGTGTGTTTAATTCCAACAACAATTGGCGGTCTCCTTTCTGCCATTGGGATAGCAGGGATGGACAGAGTTACACAATTCAATGTAATTGCGAAGTCAGGAAAAGCGGTTGAAGCAGCTGGCGATATTAATACTATTATCCTTGATAAAACAGGCACCATAACATTTGGTAACCGTATGGCTTCTGCCTTATTACCAGTTAAGGGTGTAAGTCAAGAAGAGCTTAACAAGTTTTCAGTATATTCATCGTTACATGATGAAACCCCAGAGGGTCGCTCTGTCGTTGAATTTGCTAAAAAAGCAGGGTTGCCTGAAAAAGAATTGGATAAAAACGGAACAGAAGGAGTTTCATTCACAGCTGAAACACGGATGAGTGGGACAGATTTTTCTAATGGAATGAAAGTAAGAAAAGGTGCAGTTGATGCAATTCAGAAATATATACTGCAACAAGGTGGGAAAGTTCCTAGTGATTTAAAAGACATTAGTGACAAAGTGTCAATTAAAGGCGGCACTCCACTAGTAGTTGCAGAAGGAAATCGTGTGCTGGGTGTTATTTACTTAAAAGATATAGTAAAACCTGGTATGAGAGAACGATTTGATGAATTACGGAAAATGGGAATTAAAACTATAATGTGTACGGGTGATAATCCTTTAACAGCTGCGACTATTGCCAAAGAAGCTGGAGTAGATGATTTTATTGCAGAAGCAAGGCCTGAAGACAAAATTTCCCTTATCAAGCAGGAACAAGCTGAAGGGAAACTTGTCGCCATGACCGGTGATGGAACAAACGATGCACCTGCGTTGGCTCAGGCTGATGTTGGATTAGCAATGAATACAGGGACCAATGCCGCGAAGGATGCCGCGAACATGGTGGATTTGGATTCAGATCCAACGAAAATTATTGAGGTAATAGCTATTGGGAAACAGTTGCTCATGACACGAGGTGCTTTAACAACCTTTAGTATTGCGAATGATGTGGCTAAATACTTTGCAATAATACCAGCTATGTTTATGTTAGCTATCCCTCAAATGCAGGCTCTAAATATTATGGGATTAGCAACACCACAAAGTGCTATTTTATCAGCTTTAATATTTAACGCCATAATCATTCCCCTGCTAATACCATTAGCAATGAAAGGTGTAAAATATGTTCCTTTGAGCGCTACAAGATTGTTGACAAAGAATTTGTTTATATATGGTTTAGGTGGAGTGTTAGTTCCTTTCATTGGAATCAAATTAATTGATTTGATCCTTGTGATGTTTAAATTAGTTTAAAATCAAAAATAAGGGTGAGAATTAATGTTAAAGAATATACGTCTAGTTTTGGTGCTATTAGTTATATGTGGTATTGCCTATCCATTACTCATGACAGGGCTTTCACAAGTAATCATGCCTGCAAAAGCAGATGGTAGCTTAATTAAAAATGAATCAGGTGAAATTATTGGCTCCGAATTAATTGGTCAATCTTTTAAAGATCCAGGCTACTTTCATGGTCGTATTTCTTCCATAAATTACGACGCAGCTGGCTCAGGTACACCAAATTATTCCCCATCAAATGAAGAAATGGTGGAACGGACAAAAAATGATATAGTTGAATTTTTAAAAGAAAACCCTACTATCAAAAAAGAGGATATACCTTCTGACTTAATGACAAACTCGGGTTCAGGACTCGATCCCAATGTTTCTCCTCAAGGAGCAATCGTTCAGGTTCCACGTATTGCAAAAGAGAGAGGTTTATCTGAAAAAAGTTTATATAATCTTGTCGATAAATTCACGGAAGGTCGTTCATTAGGACTTTTTGGTGAACCTCGAATTAATGTTTTGAAGTTGAACATAGCATTGGACGAACTGAGATAATTTGAAAAGGAGGGTTCTAGTAACTCTCTTTTTTCCACTGAACCGTTTTAGGAGGCTAGTAT
>NZ_JBFUKT010000149.1:0-8309 GCF_056400705.1 Paenisporosarcina sp. P5_A11 | reverse complement strand
CAGGGGGGGCTAATGGGATTGGATTAGCAGCATGCGAACGCTTTGCCAAGGAAGGTGCAAAAATCATTATGGCAGATTTTGATGATAAAGCGGGAATTGAGCAACAAAAAATCTTAGTAAGATATAGGCTATGACATTACGTATATCCAAGTAAATGTAGCAGACAGGGATAGTGTAGACAACCTTGTTTCCAAAGCAGTTGAAACATATGGAGGAGTAGATATTCTAGTAAACAATGCAGGAATTACTCGTGATGCGATGTTGGCTAAAATGGCTTCTACTGATTTTCAACAAGTTCTTGATGTAAACGTTACTGGGGTTTTCAATTGCACGCAAGCTGTTCTTCCGTATTTATTAGAAAAAGGGAGAGGGAAAATCATTAATACCTCGTCTTTAAGTGGAGTTTACGGAAATGTGAATCAACCCAATTATCTGCATCAAAAGCTGCTGTAATAGGTATGACTAAATCATGGGCGAAAGGGAATCAACGTAAATGCGGTTTCTCCAGGATTTACACGTACCGCTATGGTTGAAAAGATACCTGAAAACATAGTGGCACAAATGTCTTTAATGATTGCACTGCAACGTCTTGCAATACCAATAGATATAGCCAATGCTTATTTATTTTTAGCATCAAGTGACTCAGATTATGTTCAAGGTCACGTCCTACAAGTAGATGGCGGGATAATGATGTAAAGTAGAAGCGACAAGCATTATCGCACCATTTTGTCGTCGTATTTTGTATAATGGGACTAGAGGTGACTTAATAATGTTTATTAGTGAAAAGGAAATTGAAATACGTTATGCCGAAACAGATCAAATGGGTGTTGTCTATCATGCCAACTATTTAGTATGGATGGAAATTGGTCGTACAGCATTAATAGAGGACTTGGGATATACGTATGCTGGATTAGAACAAGAAGGCTACTTATCACCTGTTATTGATTTATCGATACAATATAAAGCGTCGATGAAATATGGTGAAAAAGCGACCGTTCGAACATGGGTGGAGTCACATGGTAAACTTCGCACTACGTATGGTTATGAGATTTTACACAAGGATGGAACCATAGCAGCAACTGCTAAATCAGAACATGTATTAGTAAAGAAAGACACGTTTCGACCGGTATCATTGAAAAAAGCGGATGCCGATTGGGATGCTAAGTATACCGAAATAGCTATGGTGCAAGAATAATGGCTTTTGGCATAAAACGACATGAACTCGTGTCATGGAAGGATACTGTAAGCAGAGGCGAAATAGCGTTCCTAACTCATTACTGGGTAGATGAGCGATTCCCTGGATGTAAGACGGTGACGAAAGTTGGTTGTTMAGATATTAATCGACTTATTACGTGGGGGACTCAATACGGATTAAAACCAGAGTGGATTGATTACAAAGAAGCYTATCCTCATTTTGATTTGTTTGGACAGCATCAACAAACGATTATGAAAAAAGAAGGCATATTGAATCAATTAAACCGATTTGAACAAAAATAATAATCCACTAAGAGTAGTCACTCTTAGTGGATTATTAACTTTACTTCTTATATGAATACGTAAGCTCTTGTAATTTCGAGTCAACATTGACGTGGAGATCATGACCGTCAAAATACCATACATCGCGATCTTCAATATAAAAATGGATGTTTTCTTCTATACGCTCAACAGACAGGTCCATGGGTTCTTCTTTCGTTACACCTAATGAGAAACCTTCATGTAAAGGGCTTGAACCGCCGTATCGAGCATAAAATCGAACGTATTCTCCAGATGTGGTTTCCATTTCTTCTTTAAACCAGGTCATCGCTTCATTTGAAATGATAATCTTCATGTGAACATCAACCTTTCGTGGACTAATCTTATTGTATTATATCCACTTTACTTTTGGCTCGGTTCCTGCTTTGATGCGGATAATATTCGCACGATGACGATATAATATAAAAGAAGATAATAAAACAATAACGACTAATAATGGAATATCTACTTCAAAGAATATATTATATGCAAGAGTATAAATGAGTGCTATTACTCCAAGAACCATTGACGTAAAAGAAACCATTTTGGATAGTTTCAACACGATAAAGAAAGACACAATCATAAGAAGGAATATCGGCCAGTGATACGCCAGTAACACACCTCCAGAAGTCGCAACAGCCTTGCCACCCTTGAAGTTAGCAAATATCGGATACATATGACCAATTACTGCGACTACCCCTAAAACGAGCGGGTGGATGTCTGTATCACTAAAGAAAGGAAGAAGCGGTAGTAAAGTAGCTGCTGTTCCTTTTAAAATGTCCATAATGGAAACAATTAAACCTGCTTTAAGTCCTAATATACGAAATGTATTAGTTCCGCCTAAGTTGCCACTTCCATGTTCGCGAATATCGATTTTATAGAAAAGTTTACCTATCCAAAGTGCTGAAGGTATCGATCCTAGTAAGTAAGCTAGTAATATGAGAATAACAATATTCATAAAGTGCTCCTTTAAAATTAATTAGTATGTACTCTTAATATGTAAAACTAGTTTATCACTAGTCACAATCCGTCACAACGCATTATTTGAACTTTCATTCAAACAAGTTTAATAGTCGAAGTACTGTATTATAGCTAGAGACACATTGCAAAGGCAGCATTCATTCTATACAATGAAAACATCTGTTTGTTTTTTGGAGGAGAAAGATTTGGCGAAAAATCAATCATTAACAACTTATAACGACGATGCAATTCAAGTACTCGAGGGACTTGAAGCGGTACGAAAACGTCCAGGAATGTATATTGGTTCTACTGATGCTAGAGGTTTGCACCATTTGGTGTATGAAATAGTCGACAACTCTGTAGATGAGACATTAGCAGGATATGGTCATCACATCATCGTAAATATCCATGAAGATCAAAGTATCAGTATTAGAGACTTTGGACGTGGAATGCCTACTGGGATACATAAGACAGGAAAACCAACTCCGGAAGTCATCTTTACTGTACTTCACGCAGGAGGAAAATTCGGTCAAGGCGGTTATAAAACAAGTGGCGGCTTACACGGTGTTGGTGCTTCAGTAGTGAATGCCTTATCCTCATTTTTAGAAGTCACCATTCATCGTGACGGTAAAAAGTTTCGTCAACGTTTTGAAAATGGCGGACACCCCGTAACAACACTTGAACATATTGGTTCAACAAAAGAATCTGGAACGTCTATTCATTTCCTACCCGATCCAACCATCTTTTCGGTAACTAAATACAACTATGAAACGATTTGTGAGCGATTACGTGAATCTGCCTTTTTATTAAAAGGATTAAAAATAGAGTTAAATGACTTACGTAACGGCACACAAGATATCTTCTTTTATGAAACTGGAATTGAAGCATTCGTCGGTTATTTAAACGAAGAAAAAGATGTCTTACATCCAGTTTCATATGTTGAAGGAACTCAAGATGAGATTGAAGTTGAATTCGCTTTCCAGTTTAATGATGGCTATTCGGAAACGATTCTATCTTTTGTAAATAATGTGCGAACACGTGACGGTGGAACGCATGAAACTGGTGCAAAATCAGCTTTAACACGTGTCTTTAATGAATATGCACGAAAAACTAGTTTATTAAAAGAAAAAGATAAAAACCTAGAAGGAGCAGACATTCGTGAAGGGATTGCTGCAATCATCTCGGTACGTATACCTGAAGGAATCCTTCAATTTGAGGGACAAACGAAAGGTAAACTAGGAACGAGTGAAGCTCGTGCAGCGGTTGATTCTGTAGTATCGGATAAACTCTTATATGTATTAGAAGAAAATGCAGAATTGAGTGCATCACTTGTTCGTAAAGCCATTCGTGCACAACAAGCACGTGAAGCGGCACGCAAAGCCCGTGAAGATGCTCGTAGTGGAAAGAAATCAAAAAAATCTAGCTCGATCTTATCTGGGAAATTAACTCCAGCCCAATCTCGAAATGCTGCAAAAAATGAACTGTATTTAGTCGAGGGAGATTCTGCGGGTGGTTCTGCTAAACAAGGACGTGACCGCACTTTCCAAGCTATTTTGCCTCTTCGTGGGAAAGTAATCAATACGGAAAAAGCGAAACTTGCAGACATTATGAAAAATGAAGAAATTTCGACGATTATTCATGCTATTGGTGGGGGAGTAGGCGCTGATTTCTCTGTGCCAGACATTGCCTATGACAAAATTGTCATTATGACAGATGCCGATACAGATGGAGCACATATACAAGTGTTGTTGTTAACATTCTTCTATCGATACATGAAACCTTTAATAGAAGCGGGAAAAGTATATATCGCATTACCTCCACTGTATAAAGTTTATAAAGGGGTAGGGAAGAAAGAAGTTCTTATTTACGCATGGACTGAAGCCGAACTTGAAGCCGCAATTAAAAAAATTGGCAAAGGGTATTTGATTCAACGCTACAAAGGTTTAGGAGAAATGAATGCTATTCAATTATGGGAAACCACAATGAATCCTGAGACCAGAACGTTAATTCGAGTAGAGATTGATGATGATGCTCGTGCTGAAAGACGTATCACAACGTTAATGGGTGACAAAGTAGAACCTAGAAGACGTTGGATTGAAGGAAATGTTAATTTTGGTTTAGATGAGGACAGTAATATCTTAGAGAATGATCTCATCCATGCCGAGGAGGATTCAGAATGACACAAACCGAACGTTATCAAGATTTACCACTAGAAGAAGTCATCGGCGACCGGTTTGGCCGTTATAGTAAGTACATTATTCAAGATCGTGCCTTACCAGATGCACGAGATGGCTTAAAACCAGTACAACGTCGTATTTTATATGCAATGTTCCATGAAGGTAACACGAACGAAAAGCCTTTCCGTAAATCGGCTAAAACCGTTGGTAATGTAATCGGTAACTATCATCCGCACGGTGATACATCCGTTTATGATGCTATGGTGCGAATGAGTCAAGACTGGAAAGTACGACATATGTTGATCGAAATGCACGGGAATAATGGTTCGGTAGATGGAGATCCTCCAGCTGCAATGCGTTATACAGAAGCACGTTTATCTGCTATCGCAGGTGAAATGTTACGAGATATCCAGAAACAAACCGTAGATCTTGTACAAAACTTTGATGACTCGGAACTAGAACCTACTGTATTACCTGCTCGTTTTCCTAACTTATTAGTCAATGGAGCATCAGGTATTTCTGCAGGGTATGCAACAGACATGCCACCACATGCACTTCATGAAGTGTTAGATGCCGTATTAATGAGAATGAATAAACCTGAATCTACGGTTGATGACCTAATGACTGTTTTAAAAGGACCTGATTTTCCTACTGGCGGTATTATTCAAGGTGTCGACGGAATCAAAAAAGCATATGAAACCGGTAAAGGGAAAATTATTGTTCGTTCAAAAGCCGACATTGAACCATTAAAAGGCGGAAAAGAGCAAATTGTCATTACCGAGATTCCTTTTGAAGTTAATAAAGCGGTGTTAATTCGAAAAATCGATGATCAACGTTTGGACAAACGGTTAGATGGTATTGCAGATGTTCGTGATGAATCGGATCGAACTGGTTTGCGTATTGTTATAGAATTAAAAAAAGAAGTAGATGCACGAGGAATTCTTCAATTCTTATTTAAGAATACAGATTTGCAAATTGCCTACAACTTTAACATGATTGCCATTCATAATCGTCGTCCAACCATGATGACACTTCCATTACTGCTAGATGCCTACATTGCACATCAAAAAGATGTCGTGACAAGACGTTCTAATTTTGACTTACAAAAAGCAAAAGATCGTATTCATATTGTAGAAGGTTTAATGAAAGCATTGTCGATATTGGACGAAGTGATTATTACCATTCGTCAATCACAAGACAAACGTGATGCGAAAAATAATTTAATTCGTGCATTTTCTTTCACTGAAGAACAAGCCGAAGCGATTGTTTCTCTACAACTGTATCGATTAACTAACACAGACATTACCGATTTGAGAAATGAAGAAGCAAGTCTTCAAAAATTAATTGGTGAGCTATTAGCCATCTTAAATAACGAATCCCAATTGGCAAAAGTTATCAAACAAGAGTTGCAAACAATACGTAAGCAATTTGCTGAGCCAAGAAGATCTATTATTGAAGATGAAATCGAAGAAATTAAAATAACATTAGATGTAATGATTCCAAGTGAAGAAGTCGTCGTTACTGTAACGAAGGATGGCTATGTAAAACGTACAAGCTCGCGTTCTTATAGCGCTTCAAACGGTAAAGACTTCGCGATGAAAGAATCGGATTATTTGATATTTGAATCGATGATGAATACACAACATCACTTATTATTATTTACAAGCTTAGGCAATTATATTTATCAACCGATTCATGAGTTACCTGAAATTCGTTGGAAGGACTTAGGTCAACATGTTTCAAGCATTGTATCGCTTGATTCAAATGAGACCATTATTAAAGCTATTCCAATCGACAAATTTGATGACACTCACTTTATTTTAGCTGTTTCCAAACTAGGTCAAATCAAACGTTCATCGCTTGCAGAATATCAGGTACAACGCTATTCTCGTGCGTTAAATACTATGAACTTGAAAAAAGGCGATCAAGTCGTATATATAGATTTAGTTACACAAGCGGATGATATCTTTATTGCGACTTTAAATGCTTATGCCGTTAGATTTAATATGGATGAAGTACCTGTAACTGGTGTTAAAACGGGTGGTGTGAAAGGGATTAACCTAAAAGACGGCGATGTTGTCGTAAATGCAACTACTATACCAGCTGATGCCCGTGGCGATCTATTCTTAGTCACACATCGTGGAGCCGTTAAAAAAATGTCCTTAAAAGAATTTGAGCAAGGCACTCGTGCTAAACGCGGTATTGTAGTATTACGCGAATTGAAATCGAATGCTCACCGAGTTAGTGGCGTATTCTATGTACAAGACAATGAACAAGTGATTATCGAGACAGCAAAAGGAGTTCGTGAAGTAGTTGATACGAAACCTATCCGATTATCCGATCGTTATTCTAACGGTTCATTTATTGTCGATACAGATAAAGATGGAGCTGTCGAACGTATTTGGAAAGTCCTGAAGAAAACCATCGAAAGCAAGAAATCTTGAAAGGGTACAACTAGGGAGCTATTATAGCTTCCTTTGTTGTAAACAGGGGAATGTATGTGGAAGAATCGCAATGTGTGGATTATTTTAGTTGGTGAAATGATTGCCGGACTTGGGTTGTGGAGCGGAATCATTGGGAATTTGGAGTTTATGCAAGTACGAATTCCTTCAGATTTCTTGAAATCTGTTATTATGGCCATTGGTTTGTTAGCTGGTATTTTAGTTGGGCCACTAGCTGGCAAAGTTATTGATCAATCGAAGAAAAAGACTGTCCTATTAATTTCAGGATTTGGTCGAATGATTAGTGTTAGTTTTATGTTAATAGCTATTGGTACAGGCTCTATATGGTGGATGGTCGCATTTATGATTAGTATCCAACTGTCAGCAGCATTTTATTTTCCAGCTTTGCAAGCCACGATTCCATTAGTCGTAAAAGATGAAAATTTACTGCAAATGAATGGATGGCATATGAACGTAGCAACGATGGCACGCGTTATAGGAACAGCGCTTGCTGGAGTAGTATTAGTGTATTGGTCGTTAGATTCACTTTATTACATGTCAATCATTGCTTATGGTGGCTTGTTAATCACTACGTATCTGTTACGTATCGATGAGGAAGAGGGGAAAGAGGCAAAAGTAAAAGTTTCTGCACCTGGTAAGGGCGGATTTATGGAAGTCTTTCCAATATTAAAATCGTACCCAGCTGTCATGATGACGTTAGTAATGACTTTAATTCCATTGTTATTTATCGGATCATTTAACTTACTTGTCATCAATATTAGTGAAATGCAAGATTCAGCATCGATTAAAGGAACCATTTACGCTGCAGAAGGAATTGCGTTTATGATTGGTACAATTGTTGTGAAATATATCGCTAAAAAATGGAGTACAAGTACGATATTATTTTTCTTTGCATTTATAATCGGTTTAGCAGAGCTAATTTTAATATTTGCTGCTAGTCCAGTATTATCGGTAACAGCATTTGCAGTGTTCGGATTTGCAGTTGGTAGTTTTTTCCCAACAGCAATGACAATTTTCCAGAAGCAGATGCCAAAAGCGTTCCATGGAAGATTTTTCTCATTCCGAAATATGTTGGAGCGAGTGATTTTTCAAGTAGTTTTGTTAGCAACAGGAGCATTATTAGATTTAATTGGCTTACAATGGATGGTCGTCGTGTTTGGAGTACTCAGTTTATCATTAACAACGATTTTCTTAAGTC
>NZ_JBFUKT010000148.1:0-8371 GCF_056400705.1 Paenisporosarcina sp. P5_A11 | reverse complement strand
CTCCACAGATCCTGTAGATGATATTCATGTTCCTAAGATTAGTGCTGGTGGAGTGTATGAATTGTCGTTAACTGGCGGACAAAAGGATCAGAATGGTAATAAAATTAAAAGTAAGTATGTAGCAAATAAAATGACAGGATTAGTTTTTGGTGAAGATTTACCTTCCAAAGATTTGGCAGGAAATTCTGCAAATCCTAATAAGATTTCCAATCCGGACAATATCGTATATTCTGAAGGAATGAGAACATTATTTATTGCCGAGGATGGCGGAGGGCACCACAATAACTACGGATGGGCTTATGATGTAGATACAAAAAAATTATCTCGTATCATCTCTGCTCCTAAGGGTGGCGAAGTAACAGGTATACAAACAATTGATAATTTAAATGGATTTACGTACTTGATGGTCGGTTCTCAAAATCCAGGAAATGCCGGTTATCTATCTGGATTACCTTCCCTTGGAGATAATCATAGAGAAAACAGAGATGGCCATAACAACAATAGAAATGATTAATAAAAAGGATCGTTGGATATTTTCCAACGATCCTTTTTTTATGCCTAACCTGAAGAAATGAAAGATGAAAACCGAAGACCTATGTTTTTAATGATCTCAGCAGAAAAGGAAATTGCTATTGCTTCTTTCAAATAAATAAACAATAGTTTTTATATTCCATCGGAAGCGTTTAATAAGAACCATGGAAAATAATCAAACTTTATAATAAGAGAATCATTTATGTAAAGAGCATGTTTGATTAATCCTTTTTCAAACCATGCTCTTTTTATTTGTTCATTTGTATTATTTATAATAGATTAAGATTAATTATATTTGATAAATATGGAGGAGTAATAATGGGAATAGAAAAAGTAAAACAATATTTTATGCAATGGGGCATTGCAGATAAAATAATTGAATTGAATGCTTCTAGTGCAACTGTTGAATTAGCTGCACAGGCAATTGGTTGTGAACCTAATAGGATAGCAAAAACATTGTCCTTTATGGTACATGAAAAAGCTATTTTAATTGTAGCTGCAGGTGATGCCAAAATAGATAATTCAAAATACAAAGCACAATTTTCAACAAAGGCAAAAATGCTAACAGCAGATGAAGTAATTGAGTTGATAGGACATGCTGTTGGGGGTGTATGTCCTTTTGGTATTAATGACGGTGTCACTGTTTATCTTGATGATTCACTAAAAAGATTTGAAATAGTATTCCCGGCCTGTGGAAGTAGTAATAGTACAATTGAATTGACAATTGAAGAACTTGAAAAATATTCAAATTATTCTTCATGGATTGATGTTTGTAAAGGGTGGCAATAATTTCCGAAAAACAATGAAACTGATATATTCAACTTCAAGTGTAGAAAAATGAGCATTCTCATTAAATCCAGGGGGGGCGTTAGTTGAAATTCATATTACTTATACTTTCAAAGATAATATGTATCAAGCTGAACAGATTAGTTTTATTCCCGGATCGAAATTAGAATAGAATAGGCGCCTTAGCGCTACTAAGGAAGCTTTCACATTCATTCACTTCTTTCGAAGCAATTGTCGTGTTTGAACACAAATGACTGTCACAGGTGTCTAATGCAATATATACATATGAACAAGCGCATGATGATATAGATAATGATTGATGAAAGCCTTGTTCAATTAATCGGTGCTTATGTTATATAAGAAATAATAAAAACAGCACAGTTTATTTAACTGTGCTGTTTTATTTTCCGATATCTTTGAATTCAAATAGGTTGTGACAATACCGGATTGTCTTAACCATTCATACTTAGTCGATCTGGGGCTTCTGAGGTAGTCAGCGAAATTCGTAATGATACACAAATTATAATGGAACAACATCGTTAAACATATGTGTGTACGATTACTGGATAGATTTCAACTGAGGCTAATTGAGCTATTTTTAATGTCTACCGTTTGACTTAATATGATTATCTACATTAATTAAACTATTAAATTATTTTTTATTCCCTCCGACAATTGGAAGAATGAGTTCACTTTTAGTCGGTGTAATCGTAATTTTTGTACCGGCTGAAGGACGGATCGTGTAGTCATAATCGCTTGCAATTAGAACAAGACCAATTTTGCTGCCCGGTTGGAATACGTAATCATCCGGTTGCAGATCCCATGTGAATGTATAATCCCGGTTTGGCTCAAGCCATTTCGAATGATCGTCACCCTTTTGATTTTGCGGATCCATCCAACCGCGTGTAACAATCGTTGGTCTTGTGCCGCTAAAATCGACGAGTAAAGCTGTCAAGTTAGCTACGGGCCGATCGATGCTTGCCTTTAAGCTTACTGTAGGGGTCCCGCTAATCCGCACCGCATCCGTAAGTTCAGGAGTAAGATAGACAAGACGGTTTGGTAATTCCGATTCCGGATCATCGATTAATACATTTGCTTTTATCATAGGATCATCGAAAAAATGTTTCTTGTTATGTGGTTTGTTCGGAAGTGACTTGCTGCTCAATATTCCCGCGGCACTATTCTTATCTGAGTCTAACTGAAATTTAACAGAGACTGCAGTAGCTTCCGGCCAATTTGACTGTTGGTGCCACGTGCGGTTTTCGCGTTGAACATCTACTGCAGGCTCATCCATAATTCCATTTTCGATACCGTATAGCCAATGGTCGAACCATCTGTTTTGGGTTTCTTGCCAATTGTTTGTCGAAGTGCCACCGTGACCGCCTTGATGGAGCCACATTTTACGTGGGACTTTATTTTTTTCGAGCACATTCCACCATTGATCGAATTGCTTCGTTTTCACATTCCAGTCGTTAAGTCCGTGTACAATAAATACACTCGCTTTTATTTTCTTCGCGTCTAACAAATAATTACGTGCAGCCCAAAAATCATTATAGTCGCCAGTCTCACGGTCTTGACCAGCTGTTATCTCATCTATGACCATTTGGCAAATTCCCGGATTATTTCGTGTTAACACAGCATCTGCCAAAACGTCCGCGTCCTCGCCTTGGTAACCTCCTGGCGCGATTACGGAACCGTTTGACCGGTAGTAATCATACCAGCTGCTAATAGCAGCAATTGGAATGATTGTTTTCAATCCTTCCACGCCTGTTGTGGCAACAGCGTTCGGCAACGTTCCGTTATATGATACACCTGTCATCCCGACATTTCCGGTAGACCAATCTGATGATACTTCCGTACCGTCAGCTGTGTATGCTTTCGCACGACCGTTCAGCCAATCAATTACAGCTTTTGCTGCCATAGTCTCATTGTAGTCTCCTGTAGTAGGGCAACCGTCAGATTTTCCTGTCCCGATACTTTCACCGAGAATAACTGCATACCCCCGTGGGACGTAGTAATTCCCGTATGAGCCGAGGTTTGCGGGTTGTGCGCTTGCCCCAGCGAAAGGTTTACCGCCGTTTTTATTGCCAGGATGAGGAACCGGTGTCAGTTCATGATTGACGTCATAAAAAGAAATACTATTAAGTCCTGAATTATACGGGCTTATTTCATAAATGACAGGGACTTTAATACCCGGATCTGTATTCGGCCGCATCACTTTAATCGAGATTCGGTCGAACTTTCCGTCCCGGTCACTGTCCACTGTCGTTTCGACGAATAGATTCTCTATAATCGCGTCGTCAGTAGAGTAAATCGGTTTTGTCATCCCGTTTTCGAGTTCGTACTTAATCGATTCGGACATTATGGATGGAATTATACCACTTACTTTCTCATACCCATTTGCCTCTATTTGCCCACTATTCTGTTGAGAGTATTGCTGTTCAGGTGCTTTTGCTAATGTGTTTGAACTTAATAGCATCATGACTGAAAGCATGGAACTGACCGCAATAAAAGACTTTTTCTTCTTCACAAAATCTCCTCCTACTACATCTTTATCCCCCGTAGGATTAGTCCCCGGAGATGAATCCTACTCTATTATTCTCCATGACACAGAGAATGTTTTGTGCATCTTTGCATTCCTTTTACGAGAACAATAAATCTGCGAATTTAAAAAATAAGTTTCTATCAAATTATCAAATTACATCACTCCATTTTTTAACAAAAATGTATTACTGCTACTACTATAACTCAATTTTTATAATATTCAAATTTTATGAAAATACATCTCATTAAAATAGAATAAGACAGAGAAAACTCATTGCCAAATGATGAATTAACTCTGCTTTAAAAGTTAAGTGATGTACCACATCTTTATTTAATTGTATCGATTGCTTTTGTTTTTGAAATGTTTGGAATCTAATATGTCACATGAGTTCCTTCTATTATATAGGTAAAACTATATTGATTTTTTTATTCTCTAACTATTTTTCCCTAAATTTATTTCGTAAGCCAATGATAGGAGGACTAGAAAATGTTCGCCTGAAACAGTGGTTGATTTTATTTAACATTTATCAACGGAAACGGAAACGGAAATCGATGGATTGTTATTCATATTTCCTGACTGAATTGTTAATCATATATGAATCTATTATTCTTTTGTAAAATTTTGTTAAGTTTGGATAAATGATATTGATAGCCTAGTATAAAGTAATATAATGAAACTGTTCTGATTTTGGCACGTTCGAAAAATGGGGAATGGAGGTTTTAGTTACTACAAAAAGACGTGTGGATATTAGAGGGGAACTAAGAGATTTAGCACTAATTATTTTATAAAAAGGAGAATGAAGAATGAAGATAAAAAAATTACTTATAGTTGGTTTGGCAGCAACTACGATTGCAAATGTGGGGGCAACACAACAAGCTAGTGCCTCTATGGTAACTCCAACGTCTATTACTGATAGCAAAAAATTTGATAAGCTACATTCTGATCTGCTAGATCATCGAAAAAATGCTCCTCTTATGATTACAGCACACCGTGGACAGTGGCGTGAATACCCGGAAAACTCGCTGGGGGCAATTAAAGAGGCGATCAAGGACGGCGCTGAAATCGTCGAAATCGATGTCATGCTGACAGCGGACGGGGTACCTGTCTTAATGCATGACACAACTGTGGACCGAACCACCAACGGAACAGGAAAGGTTAGTGATTTCACTCTGGCAGAAATTAAGGAGCTCCGCCTAAAAGAAGGTCTTGGTGGACAAACGGCTAAGTTAACGGACTACACGGTTCCCACTTTGGAGGAAGCTATGCTTGCAGCCAAGGATCGTGCTATCGTAAACCTTGATAAAGGCTGGAACATCCGTGAGGAAATGTACGACGTGCTTATCAAAACGGATACTGTTGATCATGGATTGTTCAAGGGAAGCCCAAATGTGGAAGAAGCGGCAGAATTTATGGTAAAGGATCCGGAGATTCTGTATATGCACATTATTAATGATAACACTGCTGACACAGTAGACACATTCCCAGGACGCCAGCCAGTAGCATATGAGGTCATTTTTAATGATTTAAAAGATCCACAAATTCAACAGGAGAAAGTACAACAAATTCAGAAAAACAGCAGGGTTTTTGTCAACGTCATGTGGTATGGCCTTGCCGGGAGATATACAGATGAGGCATCACTGCGGGATGTAAATCTTGGATGGAAAGCTGTGACGGACCTTGGTGCGAACATTCTGCAAACCGACAATGTCGAGGCGATGGATTACTGGCGCGACGGAGGTAATATGAAGCTCTGGGATGCGCAAATAGGAAATCGAACCGTCCGTGTTCAGGCTGAGGACTTTCTACCAGGTGGACAGGGTGTCGGTTATTATGATCTTGATCCAAACCGCGTTGACCCTTCAGATCCAGACTGGATTGATGTCGCTGACAGAACTGGTGCGATCGTTGTAAATTCAAACCAGGAGGGGGAATGGGCTAAATATGAAGTGAACATTCCGAAATCAGGTTTGTATAAAATCTCAGGTCGCGTGGCTGCGAAAGTTGCTCCAGCGGGTACCATCAGATTAGAATGGGATGGAGATTTTAGCGAGGAGATAGAAGTGGAAAACACTACGGGTACCGATGCTTATGAACTTCAAGAATGGGATTATAGATATCTGGAAAAAGGAACTCATACCTACGCTGTCCATATCACTGCACCTAGTTTTCATCAACTGGACTACATCCAGTTTGATTTGCAGAAATAACCTCCCATTTGTGGTTAAAGAGTGAGTCATAATAAAAAGATTTTCAAGTTGCTTCAAAGCTCTGAAGCAACTTTCTTCTATATTAAATTTTCATTTGAATTTTGTTGAATTAAACTACCTAGAACTTTCCATAGACGTTATATCCTGTGATATTTCCGTTGCTGCCTGGTGCCTTGGTAAATACGCCACTTCATTGATTTTGTGGGCTCCTCCAAGGTTTAGCAACGGCTGGCTTTGGCGGTTATGCAGCGGTTGCGGAGATTAATGTCTCTGCAGTTGATTAAGAATCACCAACGACAACGGAAAATGCGCCAAGCGGCTGGGTCAATCAAGACACCACGGTAACCTTAAGCGCAAGCGATAACGGATCGGGTGTAGCCAATACCAACTACACGGTAGACGATTGAGCTAAGCAAACGGGAACTACTGTCGTATTGTCAGAAGAAGGTGAGCATAAGCTTGTATATTGGAGTGTAGACAAAGCAGGAAACGTGGAACGGGCACATACAGTATCCGTTAGCATCGACAAGACAGCTCCTTCGATCGCGGTGTCCGTACTGGGAGATAACAGCATTTATGAACTTTGATGAAAAGAGGTCCCTTACAGGGCATGAAGTCTTATAAGTGGGAAGGAGGGGAGTTATTGAAACAGAAAGAAGAATTGTACAAAGTCCTGCAAGAAAAAACAGGAATTATTTATAAGTATTTAATTAAGAACGGGGCAAATCTTCGAGATGCTGAAGATGTCATACAAGAGGCATTATATAAATTTCTTTTATACATTGATTCTGTCGATCCTGACAAGTCGTTTAGCTGGTTATTCCGTGTACATGTTCAAATCGATCGAAACCAAGAGTTAACAGCAGTGAAGAAACTATGAGAAATTGGAATTAGTAAGAGAGTATGAATAACTTTATAAGTTTTTATCTCACATAGTAAAAAACCCATAAAGGAATTTCGCAACAAAATCCCTTTATGAGTTTTTTTATTTTAATCAAATGTACGGAAAACCTTCTGCTTCAACCACTTTTATTTGTTATTTTTATACTCAATAAGTTCAGAAATAGTTACAAATTTGTACCCTTGTTTTTGAAGTTCAGGCAAAATCTCCTCAAGTGCTTTCACCGTCTGTTTACGATTACCACCACCATCATGGAAAAGAATGACGTCGCCCTGTTTTGTAACATTCAATACYTTATTGACGATTTTTTTAACACCGGGGTTTTTCCAATCCTCTGTATCTTGGTGCCAAGACCACATTACAACTTTGTATCCTTTGTCCACAGCCAACTTTATCATTTCATCTGTATATTGCCCGCCAACAGGTCGAAACAACTTTGGGTAAGAACCCGTTATACTGTATATTGTTTCATTGGTCTGTTTTAATTCTTTCTCTAATTTTGTGATTGTTGTTTTTAAAGGATGTGTATATGTGTGATTTGCTATTTCATGCCCTTCATCGTGTACTCTTAATACAAGTTCCGGATATTTTTCTGCATTTTCTCCAATAATAAAGAAAGTAGCTTTAGCATCGTAATTAGCTAATAAATCTAAAACTTCAGCAGTATATTTTCGGTGGGGACCGTCGTCAAACGTAAGAGCTACTATTTTTTCTTCCGTTTTTATTTCCCACACCACTTCCCCAGTTTGTTCGTAATGGCGACGTCCCTTATCAGCAAATACATTAAATCCAGCATGGAAAATGGAACTTACAAGAATAATTGTAGATAACACTAAAACATACTTTCCCTTCAATTCTTCACTTCCCTAATCCAATTTATCAAGTATCACATCCATTATATTTTTTACATTAAGCAATAAATTATACCTTTATAGCGCTCACTAAATTCGACCTGCTTTAGGGCAATTTTGGTCGAACTATGTTTATAAAATCGCTAATTTCCTTTTACTTAACATTAGAACTCAGAGTGATTATTATAATTGTCCTCACTCTCCTTTTCTGGGATGCTGATGAAAAAAGTGAATTGCGAGTTGGAATCTGTGCATTATTCAGCCAAGGCTTTCTTTAGTTAGCTCTCTTTTTCCCTCCTGCAGGTGGCAATTTTTTCATGTCAACTAAATGAATCATGAAAATAAATGAAATGGAGAAACTATGGAATGTGATGCTAAAAGGAGGGTTTTATTTTTGTTCCAGAGTCTTCGATATCCGATTTTTTTGGTGCTGAGTTTTTTCGCTTTTTCGTCGCTTGCTACAGCTGAAAGCGAACAATCCAAAGAACAACTTTTGAACCAGCGTATGGGTTATTACCAACAATATTCAAATCCTTCTGTGCCGTGGTAC
>NZ_JBFUKT010000147.1:0-8406 GCF_056400705.1 Paenisporosarcina sp. P5_A11 | reverse complement strand
ACTTAATTGTGAATATAAGCAGTCCAATATTTATTTGAGTTATTTTCACTTAAACGAAAAGGGTCCTATGGAATTTAGGGGCTTTTCCCTATATTAAAGAACTTGTATACAGAAGTATCCTATATAAGTATATAAGATATGTAAGATTATTGAGAAAAGGAGTTTTTTGAATGCGTACACAAAAGGCAAGAATAGTTATAGTGGGGGCTGGGTCAGGTGGCATTTCGGTAGCATCAAGATTGTTGCGAGAAAACAAACAGTTGGAACATCAAATATTGATTATTGATCCTCAGAAAAAACATTATTATCAACCTCTTTGGACACTAGTTGGAGGTGGAGCAGCACAAAAGGAACAGACCGAACGTGATCAGTCCAGCGTGATTCCGGAAGGTGCAAATTGGCTTGCAGAAAGGGTATCATCATTTACTCCGGACAAGAATGAGTTAATAACAGAGGAAGGTACAAAAGTTACTTATGAATATCTCGTTGTTGCAGCTGGGATTCAGCTGAATTGGAGTAAGGTGCCTGGTTTGAAAGAGTCTATTGGAACAGATGGCGTCTGCAGTAATTATGAGTACCAATATGTAGATTCTACATGGGAAAATATTAAAAATTTCAAAGGTGGAAACGCAATCTTTACAATGCCAAATACACCTGTAAAATGTGGAGGCGCACCTCAAAAGATTATGTATTTAGCCGAGCAATATTTTCGGAAATCGGGTGTACGTGATCAAACAAAAGTTATTTTTGCCACAGCATCGCCTTCTATTTTTTCAGTTGAAAAATATCGCAAGACTCTCGAGGGAATTATACAAGAACGTGAAATTGAAACGAAATTTCAGCGTCACTTGACGTCCATTGATTCAAAAAATAAAAACGCGGTATTTACAAATCTTGAAACAGGTAAAGAAGAGGTATTGTCTTACGATATGATCCATGTTACACC
Source organism: Paenisporosarcina sp. P5_A11 (assembly GCF_056400705.1). Classification (NCBI taxonomy): domain Bacteria; kingdom Bacillati; phylum Bacillota; class Bacilli; order Caryophanales; family Caryophanaceae; genus Paenisporosarcina; species Paenisporosarcina sp. P5_A11. Next base: position 7,460 of record NZ_JBFUKT010000147.1, on the reverse strand, counting down.
ACCAATGGGACCGCCAGAATTTCTGGAGAAAAGTCCACTAGCAGCTGAAAATGGATGGATTGCAGCAGACCAATATACGTTACAACATCCGGTTTATGGAAATGTATTCAGCCTTGGTGACTGTGCAAATCTACCAACGTCAAAAACTGGTGCAGCAATTCGGAAACAGGCTCCTGTCGTTGCGGAAAATATTCTTTATGCTATGAATAACGAACCCTTAGCGGCCAAATATGATGGCTATTCTTCCTGTCCAATTGTTACAGGATATGGGTCACTTATTTTAGCTGAATTTGATTATGATAATTATCCAGTTGAAACATTCCCATTTGATCAATCTAAAGAACGCTTAAGCATGTATTTAATGAAAAAACATATGTTGCCGGCGCTTTACTGGAATGGCATGTTGAAAGGACTTATGTAAAAAAAAGGAGGTGAAATGTCTTGGGAAAAGTAGATACATCAAAGTTGAATATACTTCTTTCTGATCAACAAACTGTTGAATCGCTGACCTATCTAGTATCAAAGCTACCAGAATATACAGCGCGTATGAAACAGATGGAGGAACCCCTTCTATTTATAGAAGAGGTGTTAAAAGATCAGGAATGGCTTGAACAAATAACAGGTGAAGCAGAGCAAGCGATACAGTCGTTGAAACTGACCAAAGAATCTGTCAGTTCCTTAGTTCGAATCATAGAGATTTTACCTATTATTACACCTTATTTGGATAAAGGAATCGAACTTGCTGAATTTGGACGCAATACATTAAAGGATCCAACTTCTTTCCAATCTATAACATCAGATATCCATCCCTATATAGAAACTGTCCAAAAATGCGGGGGTATTTTACAGGAGACTAACCGCAGAGTACAAAGACAAGAAACGGAGAAGCTATCACTATTTAAGGTGTTGGCACTATTAAAAATCCCCGCTGTAAAACAAGGCTTTCAGTACATGAAAACATTTCTACAAGTACTTAGTGAAAAAAAATAGGAGGCTAAAATATGTTTTTTACATCATTTTTGGATGAGAAGTTAGCACATTATTCGTATTTAGTTGGATGCCAAAAGACAGGAGAAGCGATTGTTATTGATCCTTCTCGTTATGTGAATCAATATTTAAATGTAGCAGAAAAAGAAGGATTCTCCATTTCCGCAATTGTGGAAACCCATATTCACGCGGACTTTTTATCAGGTTCCACTGAACTTTCAGAGCAGTCGGGAGCTAAAATATATTTATCTGATGAGGGCGATGAAAACTGGAAATATCAATTTAATCCACGATATAACACTGAACTCGTAAAAGAAGGATCGGTTATTCAAGTTGGCAATGTGAAAATTGATGTGTGGCATACACCAGGACATACACCGGAAAGTATTTCATTTGTTTTGACAGATCAAGGTGGAGGGTCATCAGTACCAATGGGAATCTTTACAGGGGATTTTGTTTTTGTTGGTGACATTGGACGTCCCGATTTACTAGAAAAAGTAGCCGCAATGGAAGGTACTGCACAAGCAGGAGCTAAAACAATGTTTCAGTCAGTTCGGAAATTTAAAGAACTTCCGGATCATGTTCTAGTCTGGCCAGCTCATGGGGCTGGGAGTGCATGCGGGAAATCCCTTGGTGCCGTACCACTTTCAACTGTTGGATATGAAAAAGCAAATAATTGGGCACTACAAATCGATCATGAAGATGAATTTGTAAAAGAATTGATGACTGATCAACCGGAAGCACCAAAATACTTTGCGATGATGAAAAAATTGAATAAAGAGGGGGCTTCTCTTCTACCTAAAGAAAAGCCTCATCTCATCCATTCCATTAACGAAATGGAAAGCGAAATGAAAAAGGAGAAGATGGTCATAGTTGATACACGTCCTTCTGATCAATTTTTCAAAAATCATATTGAAGGATCCTTAACTATTCCACTTAATAAATCATTTACTAATTGGGCTGGTTGGCTTTTATCTTATAAAAAGCCCATATTAGTAATTGTAAAAGAAGAAGAGGAACAAGAAATGGTTAAAGCACTCCAATCTATTGGGCTAGATCAAATTAAAGCAGTTTTTCGCCCAGAAATTGCTGAACAGGGAAATGGAACAGTTAAGCAATTGACAGTTGATGAATTTCAAAATCTTACTGAATACCAGTTAATTGATGTACGAAACGATTCGGAATGGAAAGAAGGGCATCTTCCCGAAGCAGAACATATTATGCTCGGTACTCTAACGGATCGGTTGGCTAATATAAGCAAAGATAAACAACTAGTTGTTCAATGCCAAGCAGGCGGCCGTTCAGCCATTGCTAGCAGTATTCTACAGGCAAACGGCTTTGGAGATGTATACAATTTACAGGGTGGATATGAAGAGTTAGTAAAAAGAGAAATTTCGGTTTCGTGCCACGTATAATGGAGAAAAAACAGAGCAAATCTCATTATGGGGTTTGCTCTTTCCGTAAAGGAGAGAGAGAAAATGAGTTCTTCGAGTATGAAACAGGAATATTTTGAAAATATTTTAACACATATACAGGATGGCATTATTGTCATGAATAACGAACGAACAATCCTCTCAATGAATCCAGCTGCAAATAATTTAACTGGATGGAAAATAAATGAGAATGTTCCATATTGCACATATTGTCAAAGTAGGGTTCTTTCTGAAGGAGAAGATCGCTGTTTATTAATTTCCAAAAATGAAGTTCCATACTTCCTTTCAGAAATGCCCACCTATCAAGGACAACATATTAATGTTGAGATGAGCACAGCACAATTAATGGTAAATGATGAAACTGGGGAATCACAATACTTACTCGTCTTGAAGGATCAAACATTAAAAAGAAGAGAAGAAGAAGCAAAATTCTCTAAATTAATGATTAAAAGGCTGACCGAGGCACAGGAGGGTGAACATAAGCGTCTCGCACAGGAACTTCATGATGGTGTCAGTCAATCCCTCTATAGCATTTCACTTGCAATGGATAATATTCAAGTTTATACACAGCAGCCTGTACTACAGGAATACCTAGATGAAGTGCGCATTGAACTGGATAAAGTTATTTCAGATGTTAAAAGTTACTCCTATCAACTTCGCCCAAAAAGTCTTGATCAGCTTGGTTTGTCTGCAACAATTGATGCATTAGCAAAATCATTGATGACAAAAAAGGCAGGTCTCGTCATTGAGTTGGACTCAAATTTAGTGAACAGGCTTCCAGTGGCAATTGAAATTAACTTGTATCGGGTTATGCAGGAAGCGCTACATAATATGATGAAATACGCCGAAGCGACTTTTGTAACAATTCATATTTTCTATGATGAGAAAGAAGACCAGATCCTTATCGAATACAAGGATAACGGAATAGGCTTTGACACTGAAAAAGAAAAAAATGGACTAGGTCTTCGGCATATGAAAGAGCGAGTGGATCAATTAGGGGCGCATTTTCTACTTTCATCCTCTATCGGACAAGGAACTTCAATCACGATTGAATGTACGGTTAATGAGGAGGTAGAGTATTGATTAAAGTATTGATTGTTGATGACCATAAATTGATTCGAAAAGGGATTATCATGATGTTAGATACGTTTAAAGATATAAAAGTTGTGGGGGAAGCCTCTGAAGGATCTGAAGCTATCAGGCTTTCCTTTCAATTAAATCCTGACGTCATTTTTATGGATATTTCAATGCCAAATGGATTGGGTGGCTTTCAGACAGCGAAAGAAATACGCCAACAACTGACGCATGTTCGTATTATATTTTTAACTATGCATGAAGAAGAAGCCTATATTAAAAAAGCACTCCATCTGGGTGTTAGTGGATTTTTGCTTAAGAAAAGACAAAAAAACAACTTGTACGAGTCCATTCAACAAGTAATGAAAGGACAGCTTTATTATAAAACCGAATTTCCAGATCATTTAATTGAGCTATGGAAAGATAGTCAGAAAAAGAAAGGAGCACTAACGGAACGAGAACTTGAAGTTTTACGGTTTCTCGTCTTAGGATTTACCTATATTGAAATTGGGGGAAAAATGTCTATATCACCAAAAACGATAGAAAACCATAAAGCGAACATGATGTCAAAATTAGAAATAACGCATCGATATGAATTAATACAATATGGTCTTCGAAATCAGTTTGAAATACAATTTTGATGTAAAGAGGTTAAAAATATGAGTCTTACAATGATAGTTTTAATATTCTTCATTGGATTTATCGGATCATTTATTTCTGGGATGCTTGGTGTGGGTGGTTCTATTGTTAATTATCCAATGTTACTTTACATCCCACCTTTATTAGGTCTTGCAGCGTTCTCTGTGCATGAGGTAACAGGGATCAGTGCAGTTCAAGTGCTTTTTGCAACCATTGCCGGTGTTTGGCTATTTAGAAAAGATGGGTACTTAAATAAACGCTTGATTGTATATATGGGAATCAGTGTCTTAATAGGAAGTCTAGTTGGCGGTTTTGGCTCCACGGGTATGTCAGAAAATACAATCAATATTGTTTATGGAGTACTGGCATTATTAGCTGCAATACTGATGTTTGTGCCAACTAAAGGACTAGATGACCAACCACACGATCAGGTAACGTTTAACGGACCTCTCTCTGCTGTATTTGCCCTCATTGTTGGAATTGGGTCAGGCATTGTTGGTGCCGGGGGTGCTTTTTTACTCGTGCCAATCATGCTGGTTGTGTTAAGAATTCCAATTCGTATGGCCATTGCTTCTTCACTTGCCATTACATTTATTTCATCTCTTGGGGGAACCTTCAGTAAACTAGCAACAGGGCAGGTAGAATATATTCCGTCAATTATTATGGTTATTGCCAGTATAATTGCAGCACCTCTTGGAGTAAAGTTAGGGAAAAAAATGGAACCGAAATATCTAAAAGGATTGCTTGTGATTATTATTTTAGGAACAACTATTAAAATATGGATGGATATTTTATAACAAGGTGGTGCGGTAGAAAAAGCTTTTAAAACAGGAGAAGTTGGTTGCACTGGTATCATCTTATCAGAGGAGCTTGGGTTTAATGTTTCATTAAAGGAACATCATCTTATATCAATACCGACAATACAACGGTTTCTGTTCCAAGTATATCTGTTGAATCCTATGTAATCCCAACATTTTCAGAAGTGACCGTGACAAATCTGATTAATGGATTTACACCTCAACCACTGGCTGAAGGACTTTCTTTCACAACTGATTATACGAAAGTAGGTGCATCTGCATTTGTTACAGATAAAAACAACCAACAATATCAAGGGACAGTGGCAAATACACAGGCAACTATTTCAAAGCTGCCAGTAACTTCTGAAGAGTTTATGTATCATATTCACGTACCTGGTCACTTGAAGTTAGCAGACCATTTACAGTTTTTAAACCAAATGGAGAAACGATTCGAGCAGAGAAAGATGGACTGGCTACTTCAGTTTTGAAAGCTGGTGATGTCAATGGAGACCAAGTTATTGATATTTTGGATGCAGTATTTATGGAAACACACTGGGGAACGAATAAACGCAGCGCGGACATCAACTTTGATGGTACGGTTGATATGAAAGACTTTGCGTTTATAGAAAAGAACTTCGGAATCCAAAATCCAACAGTTACTAAAGCTCCAGAACCGAAAGAGAATTATAAAGGTAAGACATTAGAAAGTATCAAAACAGAATTAGAAGGTAAGTAATAATAGGAAGAGTAGCTCAATCACGTTGAATTTAACCCGAATAACAGACGCTAAAAAAGCGCTGTTGTTCGGGTTAATTCGTTCTATATGAATAAGCGCAACGTAAGAAAAGAGCAAAAAATCAAATGAAGATGATTGTTCTGGGAAAGAATTTTTAAAAAAAGACTCCAAAATCACAAAAAAGAAACGGTTAACGCCTAACCAGATTTAAGGTTAGGCGTTTTTGTGTTTTTATCAGTAATAAATAAAATACTCCATTTGGAGCTAGGAATCTGATCCATCGTCYCCCCCAATTTTCGCTGTTGCCATTTTCGTGCTTCAAAAAGGCTGAGCTGCATGGAGGATTCATTCTCTAAATTCGTAATTAATAAAGATATTTTACGTACAGGCTTATCTTGGTGGAACTCGTAGAATAGATTTTGGCAAACACGATAGATATTTAGGGTTTCATTCGTTGCTTCTTCAATCGTCCGTGAACGTGAAAACCCTCCTCCAAACACTTCTTTACTGTAACCAATGCTCAAATGAATGGTTCTTCGAACTTTACCGGCTTCACGAGAACGTCTCGCTACGTCTTCATACATTTCCAACAATACCGTAAAGATATCCTCCGTTTTTACATAATCTCGAAATAGGATTTGCCCTTTTCCATAACTAACTTGACCCTCTAATATAGGTACACCGAGTTCAGATAAATCAATTCCCCAGGCATGATGATAGAGTTGATTTCCCATTACGTCAAAGCGTTCTTCAAGCGTTTTTAAATCGGTATCGCGATATCGCCAATCTTAAAAATTCCCATTCCATTTAGGTTTTGTTCCATTAGGCGCCCAATTCCCCACATCTCGCTTAAAGGACTCACTGGCCATAATTTTTGTGGGACGTCTTCATAAGTCCATTTCGCAACACGCGTCTTCTTCGCTTCTAAATCCAATGCCAATTTTGCCATCAACATATTTGGACCTATACCTACGGCTGAAGGCAAAAAGGAAACCCATCAAGAATATGGTAATATAATGAAAAGATGTAGTGTCTAAGTTGAGGCTTTTGATCTTCAACTAACGGGGTTGGTTAGTTTAAGAAGGAATAGAGGGGGTACTCATGGTGAAACAAATCTGGAGTTATGATGTGCTAGACGAATATGAATTGAATCCACTGACACCTGAAAAAGTCGAGTCCGCTCAAAACGAGTTGAAAGTAAAACTACCTGATTCTTATTTAAAATTATTAAAAGAGCAAAATGGAGGTTCTCTTTATCTGAATGCATTTCCCATTTCTTTTGAAGGTGACGACCATTTAGCAGTCGATTATTTACTTGGAATTGGAGAAAGTAAAAGGGAAGGTATACAACAATCCGGGTATTTTATCAAGGAATGGGGGTTGCCTAAACGCATTGTCTTATTATGCGGAGATGGACATACATGGATTGTGCTCGATTATCGAGAGGTTAATGAAAATCCTCCTGTTATATTTATAGATGTTGAACAGGAAATCGAAAAACAACTGTCTTCGTCATTTGATGAGTTTGTTTCTAAACTTTATCATATTGATCAATCAAGTAATTTTGTTACTTTTGAAGGGGAACAAACCGAATTCACATATAAAGAAGGAGAAAAGGCTTTTCGAGGAAATAGCCCCAGAGTAATTGGTTATGCTCTTCTCCATTTCAGCAAAATAGATTGTGATGTAAATTGGTTTATTCATCAAATTGGGAAGCTTGTAAAAAAGAAAAATGAATTCATTGTGCAGGATGCCGAAATGGCATTAATGAAAATCATAATCAATACATATAAT
>NZ_JBFUKT010000146.1:0-8554 GCF_056400705.1 Paenisporosarcina sp. P5_A11 | reverse complement strand
TCACTTGAAGGGCTATATTTTAAGACGTTTATTATCTTTAATACCAGTTCTATTTGTAGTTGCAGTCGTTGTTTTTTTATTAATGCATATAACTCCTGGTGATCCTGCCGCTGTTATTTTAGGTCCAGAAGCATCTCCTAATGAGATTGCTGAACTCAGAGAAAATCTCGGTTTAAACCGACCTGTTACTGAACAGTTTGTTTCATGGTTTGGTGGTGTGCTTCAAGGAGATTTAGGTAATTCTATTTTTATGAAACAGCCAGTATTACAAGCTTTTTTTGAACATTTAGGACCCACTCTCTCTTTGGCAATTATGGCTCAAATTCTAGCAATTGTAGTTGCAATTCCTCTTGGTATTCTCGCTGCAAAATTTAGAGGGTCTTTCTTGGATCAAACCTTCATGGGCATCTCATTGTTAGGAATTTCCATACCAAGCTTTTTGTTAGGGTTATTTTTAATCCTTTTGGTTGGTGTTGAACTAAAATGGCTTCCTGTTGCAGGATATAAACCACTTAGTGATGGATTATGGAACCATATTAAATACCTAATCCTTCCTGCAATAGCACTTGGTTCTATGCAAGCTGCCCTTATTGCACGAATGACAAGATCCTCTATGTTAGATGTGTTAAATGCAAACTATATAAAAACAGCACGTTCTAAAGGTGTTAAAGAGAGTTTTATCGTTATCAAACATACTTTAAGAAATGCTTTTATTCCAATACTCACTATTATTGGACATACATTTGGAACTCTTGTTGCAGGTGCTGCTGTTGTTGAAACAGTTTTTAACATTCCGGGAATTGGGCAATTAATTATCAATTCTGTTGAACGACGTGACTTTGCTGTCATACAAGGTTCCGTTCTGCTAATTGCTGTGAGTTATGTACTGATTAATTTAGTCATCGACTTACTATACGGCGTTATCGACCCTCGAGTTCGATTGGGTAGAAAATAGAAAGGAGTTGACATAAGTGCAAAACTTATTAACTACTGAACAATTAAACTCATTGAAAAGCGAAATGAAAAAGAAGCATAGAGATTTGTTAGTGAAAAGATTTTTTTCTAACAAACTTGCGTTATTTGGTTCAATACTAATGACTGTTATTGTTTTACTCGCGATAATTTCTCCCTTCTTTACTTCCTTTACGCCCTATGAGTTAGATCCAGTGAAACGACTTCAACCTCCTGGTGCGGAACACTTTTTTGGAACAGATAATTATGGTAGAGATCTTTTTAGTCGAATAGTAAACGGTGCCAGAGTATCTCTTATCATCGGTTTTGCTGTTGCGATAATAACATCCATCTTAGGAATGATTATTGGGCTTTATTCCGCTTACTATAAAAAACTAGACGGAGTATTAATGCGTATTTCAGATGGATTAATGGCTTTTCCAGCAATTTTATTAGCCATTGCGATTATGGCTTCACTAGGACCTAGATTAGAAAATGTAATTATTGCTCTGGTCATTGTTTTTACACCTTCTGTAGCTCGAACGGTTCGCTCTGCTGCATTGGTAGTAAAGGAACAAACCTATGTCGAAGCTTTAAGGGCGCAAGGTGCAAGCGCATCTCGCATAATCTGGTTAAACATAGCAACAAATGTTTTATCTCCACTGATTGTCCAAGCAACTTTCATTTTTGCGGATTCCATCATTATCGAAGCCGCACTAAGTTTCTTGGGTGCTGGAATTCCTGCACCTGATCCAAGTTGGGGAAACTTATTGTACGATGGGAAAACGGTGATTTTTAACGCTTGGTGGATGACACTATTCCCTGGTATCGCCATTATGCTTAGCGTTTTTGGTCTTAATCTATTTGGAGACGGCCTGAGAGATTTATTAGATCCACATACTAATAAGGCAAAAAAATAAAAAAACTGCGTGGTGATACAATGTCCGACTTACTTTTAGAAGTGAAAAATTTAAAGGTTCATTTTGATACTGAAAATGGTCGTGTCACAGCCGTTGATGATGTATCCTTTTCTGTTAAACAAGGAGAAACAGTAGGGGTTGTAGGCGAATCTGGTTGCGGAAAAAGCGTTACTGCAGAGTCTATACTTCGTCTCTTAGACGAAAAACATACAAATTATGAAGGAAATATTTTTTTTCAAGAAAAAGATATCTTAAGATTTAGATACAGTGAACTACAAAAACTTCGTGGAAATGATATTTCAATGATTTTTCAGGATCCAATGAGTTCTCTAAATCCCGTTTATACAGTTGGGAATCAAATCGTTGAAGCACTATTACTTCATCAAAATTTAACAAAGAAAGAAGCAGAAGAAAAAGCTGTAGGCATGTTACGTTTAACCGGGATCCCGCTTCCTGAAAAAAGGGTCAATGAGTATCCACATGAGCTTTCTGGCGGTATGAGACAACGTGTCATGATAGCAATGGCGCTATCTTGCAAACCAAAGTTATTAATTGCAGATGAACCAACTACGGCACTAGATGTAACAATCCAATCTCAAATACTAGATTTAATTAAAGATTTAAAAGACGAATTTAACATGGGAACTATCATGATTACTCATGATTTGGGTGTTGTTGCAGAGGTTTGTACGAAAGTTGTTGTTATGTACTTGGGCCAAGTAATTGAAGAAGCTTCAGTGGAGTCTATTTTCTCCTCCCCTCTTCACCCATACACCCAAGGGCTTTTAAAATCTATTCCACATATTGAAGGTCCTCGTGATGAAAAACTTTATGTCATTGAAGGAAAAGTTCCAACTTTAAATCAAATTCCAGCGGGTTGTCGTTTTGCCCCTCGTTGTGAATTTGCAACTAATTTATGTAGAACAGAGAAGCCTCAATTAGATTCTTATGAAAATGACCGTAAAGTACGCTGTTGGCATTTCAAAGAGATTCAAGAAAAAGGAGGTGTAATGAATGGTAACCGAAATGAGTCAGACAAAGTCAGATCCTAAAATAGAAGTAGCACAAAATATTATATTAGAAGTGAAAAACTTAAAAAAATATTTTCCTATAACAGGTTCTTTTAATAAAACTGTTACTCATGTAAAAGCAGTAAATGACATCTCTTTCAGTCTAATTCAAGGTGAAACCTATGGATTAGTAGGAGAATCCGGATGTGGAAAAAGTACTACTGGACGAACTCTTCTAAGATTACTCGAACCTACCGAAGGTGAAGTTTTCTACCGTGGACAAGATATCAATAAGTTAAAGAATTCTGATCTCCGAGATATTCGAAGAGAACTACAGATGGTTTTCCAGGATCCTTATTCCTCTCTTAATCCAAGGAAACGTATAGGGGCCATTTTAGAAGAAACATTGAAAATCCATAAAATCGGAACTAAAAAAGAACGTACAGAGCAAGTAATGAATATTTTAAGTAAAGTTGGTTTTCAAAGAGAACATTACTACCGTTTTCCACATGAATTTTCAGGTGGTCAAAGACAACGAATTGGTCTTGCACGGGCATTAATCATCAATCCTAGCATCATCATTTGTGATGAACCTGTATCCGCGTTAGACGTATCAATTCAATCTCAAGTATTAAATTTATTAGAAGATATGCAGCAGGAATTCAACTTAACTTACTTGTTTATCTCTCATGACTTAGGTGTAGTTCGGCATATCTCTGACCGAATTGGAGTCATGTATTTAGGCAAGTTAGTAGAGGAATCTCCTACAGATGAGTTATATGATAATCCGTTACATCCATATACAAAAGCTCTACTGTCTTCAATTCCGGTGCCTAATCCATTCATAAAACGAGAAAAAATAAAATTAATTGGTGAAATCCCTTCACCAGTCAATCCTCCAAGTGGTTGTGTTTTCCACACTAGATGTCCGTTTGCGATGGATGTATGTAAAGAAATTGAACCAATAATGAAAAAGATGGAACATGGACACAAAGTAGCTTGTCATCTTTACTAACTCAATCGGAGGTTATCATATGCTAATCGAAAAAGTTGTTATACGGAAAATGAAAATGGATTTGAAATTCCCTTTCCAAACGAGTTTTGGAACAGAACAAGAACGTTTATTTCTCATTACTGAAATACACAGTGGTAATCAAATAGGATATGGCGAATGTGTCGTTAGCTCTAATCCATATTACAGTGAAGAAACTGTGTCTACTGCATTTTCAATCATAAAAGAATTCCTATTACCTCTTATTCTTGGAAAAGATATTCAGCATCCGGATGAAGCAAACAAAATGTTTAGACGCATTCGCAGAAACAACATGGCAAAATCAGCAATTGAAGGCGCTCTTTGGGATCTTTATGCCAAAACGCAAAATAAACCTCTTGCGGAAGTCATAGGTGGACAGAAATCTGAAATCACTGTTGGCGTAAGCATTGGGATTCAAGAAACGAAAGAAGACTTGCTTGAAAAAGTAGAGGAATTATTAAAACAAGGATTTAAAAAGATTAAAATTAAAATTAAACCTGGAAAAGATATTGAATATCTTCGTAGTGTCCGAGAAAAATTTGGCGATATACCAGTCATGGCAGACGCTAACTCTGCTTACACTTTAGATGATCTTGAATTGTTTAAAGAAATGGATAGCTTGAATTTAATGATGTTTGAACAACCTCTAGCTCATGATGACATTATTGATCACTCTATTTTACAGAATGCAGTTCAAACTCCGATTTGTTTAGATGAAAGTATTCATTCAGTAGAAGATGCACGAAAAGCAATTGATCTTGGTAGTTGTAAGATTATTAACATTAAAATCGGCCGTGTTGGCGGTATTTCTGAAGCAATAAAAATTCATAATTTATGCCAAGAAAATAATATTCCAGTGTGGTGCGGAGGAATGCTTGAATCTGGAATAGGAAGAGCCTTTAACGTTGCAATCACTTCTTTACCAAACTTTACAATTCCAGGAGATACGGCTCCTTCTGCACGTTATTGGGTGAAAGATATTATAAAGCCAGAAGTAACTATGGATGCTGAGGGACATATTCAAGTACCCACAACTCCTGGAATCGGTTACGAAGTCGATCAAGAGGCTCTGGATCAGTATACATTGGAAATATTTGAGTTTACGAAAGAGTCCTTGCTACTACCGAACTAGCTAGCTAATCTTATAGATACCAAACTATTTCATTATATTTACCAGTAGTAACCTGTACATCCAATGCAATTCCATCGATACAAAAGTTCCAATTAGCAAGAGTTTGGAACTTTAGCGGTACCTATTGTCTCTCCTAGCGACAAGTAGGGATGCAATTTCTGTATTGTTCACGTTGACTCCTTTGTACTAGTTGTAGTCTCAAAATCTTATTCTTATAACGGTACATGTTTTTATACTTCATCACCTTGCATTGAATTAAAATATTGGTATGTAAGTTATCCATATAGTTATAGTTATATTCAAAACAAAGACAGGAAGCACTAGGTGATTTCACCTCGTGCTTCCTGCTTTTAATTAATTCACCTGAGCGTTCAGAAATTCATAGGAAACCGTACAGTCACAGTAGTACCTTGATTCACCGCACTCTGGAACTTGATTGTTCCTTTGTATTTTTCAACAATATTAAAGCAGATCATGAGCCCGAGTCCTGTCCCTTTACTTTTTAATGAGTAAAATGGAGTACCCAAGGCTTGTACCTGTTCTTCTGACATGCCAAAACCTGAATCAATTACTTTTATTTCAATTTCTTTGTTTTTTTGCTGCTCTGCCCTGATTATGACAGAATCATCTTTAGTAGAAACTTCAATTGCATTTTTCACTAAGTTCATGAATAATTGTTTAAATTCAATGGTATTGGCCGCTATGTATAGGTCTTCGTCCACTTGCAAGTCAATCTTATTTTGATGGTAAAGTCCATAGGACATGAGCAAACCTGTCACACTTTGCAAGGCATCCCGGACATTAACGGTTTCCATGTGTTGATGTTCATCCGGTTTTGCTATAGACAAAAATTGGGATAAGACATGTTCCGCCGTCTTCAGCTCATCAATCATCAAAGATAAGTGCATTTTCCCTTCCTTGCTGAATGAGTTGTTTATCTCATAAAACTGCAATAATCCCTTTACGACCGTAAGGGGATTTCGTATTTCATGTGCGACTGCGGCTGCTAATTGGCCGGTTGTTTTCAGTTTCTCTGATTGCTGCAACTTTTCAAAAAACATTTGCTGTTTTTTGATTCTTTCAGAAGATAAATGAAAAATGAAATAGAGAATGACTTGTGTCCCCATGAAATTGTTGATATTCCCGAATAAGTCCTGCTTGATATGCGCAAAATCATTCCCCTGGTCAAAGAACATAATATAAATGAACGTCGAAGTGATCAACAGTACATTAAAAACAAAAGAAAAATAAAACAGCTTCGAATCGAAAAACAAGATTGAAAACGCCGGAATAAAACATAGCAACGTAAAAGAAGACCATGTATCAGGATATAAAAAGAAAAGCATATAAAAGAAAATAGAGGCGATTGTAATAATGATCTTTCTAAAAAAGTGGCTTCCATACCTCGGATAAATAAACAAACTCGCTGACAATAATACGACTAATGCACAATGAAAAATGTATCCGAGATCTGTCTCTTCAGATCTCGGATTGAAGAACAAAATTCCAATCACCATCAGAACGGTGGAAACAAATGCGGTGAGGTAATATAGTTTTTGGTTTCTATCTTGTTTAAAATGCTTCACGGACACACACCTTTTGTTATCATTAATTCTTCAATTAGTTTAGTATACTCTTTTTGAAACTTTCTGACTATAAAGCAAATTCCAGAATAGGAGGCTGAACCTATTTCAGGTTCTGATATTCTCCTATTCGTGTCTCACAGATGGGTCGAATTCCCCTCCTCAACACTACTAAATGAACGGCAAAGACGGGCGAAGTGAGTTTATAGTCTTCTTCGACCGTCTATTCCCCCCGGGGAAAAGTGACAGAATTAAAGGACAGCATTCATTGAATGTTGTCCCTTCAATCACTGTCACTCTATTTTCTCGCCAGTGCTGGACAGGATTTTCAGCTGTCCGTTTTCATAGCCTACTTCATAGTCAAGTTTGTACTAGGAATATGTGCTTCCTTTATTCATGAGCTTCTCTCCCGTGATGAAAATCGTCACACTCACATCATCCTTATTTTGATCGGTGAGCATTTCATCAATCGAAACCGCAGCTGTACGCAAATAGCCATCCCGAAATAAATCCTTACATGTAAGTAATTTCTGTTAATTTATGAACAAACCTTCTTGGAAAATAATAAAAAGCGTCCGAATTTGCAATTGGACGCTTCTGGATTTTTCATTAGCTTTGAGTGGCAACTTGAAGAGCACCGTCTTTCTCCTGTGTGTTTCAGGAGGTTCAAAAGGTAATTTCTTCGACTTCTTTTGATGTTGTTATTTCATCCATTTCGGCCACAACTTCGGATACTGCTAGATTTCCTATATAGTTTTGACGGTCTCCAACAGATTCTAACCTAAAAACACTTACAGTCAAAATATTAGAAAATTTTATGACACAGGAACTCAATGTTTATTTAACTAACAAGCCTCTAGCTTCTCTGAATTCTGTAATATGCTTATCAAGGATATGGCCTTTGTCGATGACAATTGCGTCATGAATCATATCCGACCAAGTTCCCTCAGAGAGCATATCTACCATTGTGCAAAACTCTTCGCTTAAAACTTTTGAAACTGTATGTGGAAACATTGCAGGCGTATTATCAACTGTATAATGTATAACTCCATCAACACTATAGACTGGATCATCGATGCTTGAAGGACGAGAAGTCTCAATTTCTAAATTAGGATCACAACTTACGTCTACAATCATCGCACCCTTTTTAAGGTGTTTTAAATCTTCTTTATATATAATTCTATCTGTTCTGCTTGTATCCCACATAACGCAGTTCACTAGAACATCATATTCATTCATATTTTTTCTAAAAAGAGATTCCAATTTTCTACCGTAAACGTCAACATTTGCGCCTAATCCATGGAGAATTCTAAGAGCCCCTTTAGCAGTATGGCCATTCCCTAGAATTGCAACTTTGGTTTCATACGGCATCTTACCACAGTATTGGTAAGCTTGGAGAATAGCAGCTTCTCCAGCAATTTCTCTATTCCGATAAAAGATATATCTTCCGCCATCAAACATTTCTTCCCAGGCAATGACTGTATGATTTCCTGCTAATACTGCATCTGTGAATTTAATATCTTGAACTGCATGTGCCCAGCCGATCAACAGTTTGCCAGGTGGCAACTTTTCAAAATAATCAGCATCACCTAATTTAACATCGACAATCGCGTCACACTCCAATACACGATCTCTAGAAACGATATGTACCCCATGAGTTGCATATTCTTCATCAGAATAGCCTAAATCAATACCATATCCCTCTTCAAAAAATAACTGTCCAACAAATGTTATTTTCGGTAAGTCCTTTGGTAGTATCGCTCTTCTTTTTTCATTGTTCTTATGACTTATTACGAATCCAATTGTATAAATAGTAAAACTCCTTTTATGAAATAATATAATTTTTATTGAATTAAATCTCTTATCTCTTACCTCCTTTTATGAAATAATATAATTTTTATTGAATTAAATCTCTTATCTCTTAC
>NZ_JBFUKT010000145.1:0-8767 GCF_056400705.1 Paenisporosarcina sp. P5_A11 | reverse complement strand
GGCACAAGTTGTTCTAAAGCAATCATTTCAATTTGATCTCGTTGAATTGCATTATGTTTTGAAAGCATTATAATCACCTCAAGATTTTATACTTCTATTATAAAAATTAAAAAGACTGTAGGCAAACTCGATTTTATCGAGTTTGTCTACAGTCTGAATGCTTCTCTATGAAGAAGCACTTACTTTCTATTTTGTTCTGTTTTGGAATCCTTTTGTCCAGTTGCCCTGGTATTGCCCACTTTTTCATGTGTTTCCTTATATCTTTTTATTTCTTTTCTTTCTTTTTTAAGAATATTTTTTTTTTCGATTCCACTATTATTCCTTTCTTTTTTACCGTGATGAAAGTTTGAATTTTTGTTCTTAGTTGATTTGGTTTTTTGATTAGTGGGATGCTTCACATTATACTTTTCTTTAGGTTTCTCTTTTTTATAATTTACTTTTTGTTTCTCATTCGATTGATCTTTCTTGCTATCATTTTGTTTCATCTTTTGTTTTTCTTGCTTCATAGAATTATTATGAGATTTAATTTCCTCGTTTTTTGGACCATTTTTCTCTTTCAAGCCTTTTTCTATTTTTGGTTTGTCTTGATTCTTCTTAGTTTTTGTCTTTTGTGTTTCAGATTTCACTTTTTGCTTCACTTTATCATGTTTAACTTTATTCATATCTTTGCGTTCTTTTTGATACTCTTGGACAGAAACCCCTTTTCTTGTTGCTGATTTCCAGTCAGATACTGTAGCCTCGGTCACTTTTATCGATTGTTTCTTAGGCAAAGCTTGAGTTGCAGAAGTAGTTACTGCAGTTTCAATTACTTTTTCTAATTTCTCATGATCCATTTCATTTTGATAGATTGTTGTTATCCCAATCACTTCTGTTTGCTCAATATGTGATTCAGTTCGATCTACAATTTGCAGTAAAACCCATGATAAAGGCTTACCTTTCCAAAATGAAATATCTCGTTTAATTTCGACACCATCTTCATTCAGCCCTTTAAATAAAAACACTTTTCCAGCATTATTAATACCAAGTTCAATACTTGGATTGATATCAATCTGAACATAAGCAGAAACATTCGATTGGGCAGGCAACAAAACAGAAAATAATAATACGATGGTTGCGACAACGGATATTATAGGTGCCGTCCATCTTGAATTGTATGAGTCTTTTAAATTTTGTTGCTTTTTATTTTGAAATGGTCGAAAATAAACTTCTTCTCCAATTTGAACAGAGGATGTAAGGGGTATGCCTTTTTCAAAAAGTCCATCAGACGTTAAGAAAATGCTATATGCAGATGTTGTCTCAAAGACAATCCCTTTATGCTTGTTCATTATGACATTCTCCCTTTTAAGTAATCTTTAATGTAATGCAAATCACTTTTCAGCAAAATAACAATTGCCACAATATATTTGCGATGTCGTTCAATTGTCTTACGCGAGACATTTACTAACTCCTCTAGCTCTTTCATAGGTAGCCTTTTCTTCGTTTGTAATATCTCGTAAAATTCATCTGTCTCTACAATGATTTGAGCAATTTGGATTGCTGTTTGTCTAGAGTCTTCATGAGATGGTGATACCTTAACTAATACTTGAAAACTTAATCCATAAGGTTTTAGTAATGATTCATATATTGCTATTTGTTGCTTTCTATCCTCTGCCTGCTGCTTCGCTGTAAATTGATCAAATGAATGTGAAGACTCTAGGATGTCAAATGCATCTTGATGGTCTCCATGTTCATACGTTATTTGGCCTATATTAATTTCTTTTCTTCTAGATTCTTTACGTATAAAGTCGATCAATTTACGCCGAATCAGCAAGTGTGCGAAAGTTAAAAAAGAGGCGTTTTTGCCTAATTCATAATGCTCAATGGCTTCATTAAAGGCAAGCATTGCAATACTGTATTCATCATCTTGTTCATTAATATAGCGTTTACACACAAATGATGCTGTTTTTTTCATAAATGGAGTATAGGAAGAAAGAAGTTCATGATGAACTTCCTTATTCCCATTTTTCGCTTGGATCACAAGCGCCTCAACATTTTGTATTGATTGTTTTTTTAAGAATAATCCTTGAATTGAAGCTAGAATCACAAGCCCACCCCGTTTTCGTACGATAGTTAAGTCCTATCCGATTGTAACGGGTTCTYGTGAAAATGAAAAGTCATTTTGCATGTCATTTTCTTTACATTTGCTAGTCTTATTTCTTATCTTTTCCTTCTTTTTTTGAATGTTGTTTGGCTGTATGCTCTTCTTTTTTCACATGTTGTGCTACTTTACGTTCTTCTTTTTTCACTTGTTGTGTTGCCTTGTGCTCCGATTTTTTCGCTTGTTGTGCTGCTTTACGTTCTTGTTTTTTCGCTTTTTGTGCTGCTTTGTGCTCTTGTTTTTCTAATAATTCGGCTGCTTTTTGAGCTTCTTTTGCTGCTTCTCTTTCAGCCTTTTTCAAATCATGAGTAACTTGTTTTTCTATTTTTTCACTTTCAGTTTCTTCTGTTTCTGGAACCGTTTTTTCTACTTCCGTTTCATCTTCATCAACAACTGGTGTTTCAGTAGTCGGATTTTCTTTATTATTTTCTTCATATTTCGCAATTGCTTTTTCAAGATTCTTTTTAAGAGCTGATTTAGCTTGTGGATTGTTTATTTTTTCAATATTAGTCGATAGTGCAAATATATTATTTGTATTTAATCCTACTGGGATATTTGCAACAATCATTTGTAAATCTTCGACTGAAGTTGAATCATTTTTGACGTTGTTCAAAGCGTCTTGTAGATTTACTGTTTCAAAGTTTGTTGTGTCCACTTTTTCAGTATCATTTGCAAAGACTTGGATTGAAGTTGATGCAATTAATCCTGTTGCTAGTAATGCTGCACTTATTTTTTTATAATTTTTCAATGTGATACACCTCATATAGTTTTTTGAACGTTTTGCGTTCTTCTAACTATTCGATTAGTTTATATATCTTTATGGGGGTATAAAAAAAAACTGCTGAAAATCAATTTGATTTTCAGCAGTTTTTGATGTTTTTATTAAGGCTATAAGTTTTTTTTTTCACTTTCCCGATCGACTTCATCGGCCATTACAAAGTTTTTTTATTTTTAAATCGACCCGCAAGAATAACTCCTACTGTAACTACAATGATCATTGTATAAGCAATAATCGGATTAGTCTCAAAGAAATCTTTCAAAAAGGGTTCATGAGTAATCATTCTAGCAGCTGTGAAAGCTAATACACCAGAACCAATATAAATAATGATTGGATATTTGTCGATTAATTTAACAAATAGTGTACTACCCCATACCATAATCGGAACGCTTATTATTAATCCCAATACGACTAAAAGGAAACTACCGTGTGCTGCTCCAGCAACAGCCAGTACATTGTCCAATCCCATAATTGTATCAGCAACAATGATCGTACCAATTGCTCCCCATAAATTCGATGAAGCTTTGTGATCGCCTAAATCACTTTCATCAATTAATAACTTGTAAGCAATCCCAATAAGGATGATTCCACCAACAAGTTGTAACCCTGGAATTTTCAATAACCAAACAATCGCTAGTGTTGCCAGAATTCTTATAACCACTGCACCGACTGTACCCCATATAATTGCTTTCTTACGATGATGTTCTGGCAAGTTCTTAGCAGACATCCCAATAACAATTGCATTGTCTCCTGCTAAAACTAAATCAATCATGATAATAGATAACAAAGCCACGAAAAATTCCCCTGTAAATATATCCATGTTAATCTCCTTTTAATGAATTATTGAAAACAAAAAAGACCTATGCCTAATAAAAGGCAAAGGTCTTGCTAAGCTCATTATATAATGGCTATCATAGCCGATGGTTTTACCCACGTAATGACGACTATGAAATAGGTTTCCCTATAGCTACTCCCCTTTGACAACAGTCAAAAGTTTATTAAGTTTTCATCTATCCTAATTATATCATAAACTGTAAAGTTGTAAACAATGTACTACTTTATTTGAATATGATAGTGATTCTCTTTTTTGTGCAATTGATAAAACGCAATCATGGATGGTAACGAATCAATGAAATCCGCGCATTCAATGTCACTATCCTTTAGCACTTCTTTAGCAACCTCTGTATTAAACTGTGCTGACCAGGTTAAATAGTCCAATGTTTCTTTTTCCACACCTAATTTCTGTCTGACAAATTTAATATCAAGTCCTTTTTTTGCAAGGACCAGAGGGAATCTTCCTTTTGGCAATTTACCGGTAATTTCCCATACCATATGGCGATACACTACTTCAACCGGATGAGGGTTTGGATCAGTTAAATGCAGAGTTTTGCCTTCTGCTCTTTTATTTTCACTAAAATAAACAACTGCTTTAATAATAAAATCTATTGGCACTACGTTAATAAACGCACTAGACTTTCCTACATACGGAATCACTGGAAGTTTTTTAAAATTTTCAATCATATTAATAAAAAAATATGGACCATCAAACTTGATGGTTTCTCCAGTTACTGAATGTCCTCGTACAATTCCAGGGCGAATAATTGTTGTAGGTATGGTTAATTTTATCTCCTCAACAAGTAGTTCTGCTTCAAATTTTGTTTCTTCATAATAATTCTTAAACCCACTAGGACGAATTAATTCATCTTCCCTCAAGATACCTTCTCGTGTGCCTGCAATATATGCGGTACTGAAATACATATATCTCGAAATTCTTGGGAGAGTTTGGACAAATTCATTTACCATTTGCGTGCCATGTACATTAACCTTCCATGCAATATCTCTAGGAACTGCTAAATCATACAGTGCTGCTAAATGCCAAACCACGGTCACTTGTTCACGTACTTGTTGTAAACTTTCATCTGCTATGCCCATATTTGGTAATGTGATATCCCCTTCAACTAAATGAATATTGACGTTTTGTGATTGTTTTACTAAATCTTTCGCTACTTCTCTAGCAATCTCTAATTGTGATGGTAGAACAATGGCAAAAATAGTTTCAGTTTTTTTTTGATKAATTAATTCTCCTATGATTTGTCTAGAGATAAATCCGGGGAATCCAGTAAAAAACGGAATATGCATAAGCTTCCTCCAAACCTTTGTTAACTGAATAATACAAAAATACGAATTTAAAAACAACATCTATTCTAGTTTCTGAATAGATGTTGTTTAAGATCGTTACGAACTCCGACGTGTTTCTCGGTCGAACAAACTATAAATAACTGGTATTACGTATAGTGTTAATAATGTAGAGCTTAATAATCCACCAATAACAACTATGCCCATTGGTTGATTAATTTCTGTCCCTTCACCAATACCAACAGCTAGGGGTAATAATCCTAAAATTGTTGTCAGAGTAGTCATTAGGATAGGTCTTAATCGATCTCGAGCGGAAGAAACAATGGCTTCATATGAAGAGTATCCTGCATCTTTTCGTTGATTAATAAAATCAACTAGCATAATCCCATTGTTTACCACGATACCGACTAGAACCAATAATCCTATGACGGCTGTTATGCTAATAGGTGTTTGTGTGATGAACAAACCTAACGCTACACCAATAATCATTAACGGTACGGAGAACATAATCACAAACGGATATTTAAACGATTCAAACTGAGCCGCCATTACAATATAAACTAATACAACAGCGAGTATGACAGCAAGTAACATATCATTAATTGCACTTTCAAATAGTTCTCTATCCCCGCTAAAAGTGATATCAACTTCTTCTGGCAACTTTAATTTCTCAATGGCTTCGTCAACTTGATCTGACATTTCACCTAAAGAATATGTGGATTGGTATTTCAGTGAGAAATTAACTGAACTCGCTTGATCAACTCGACGAATAGCAACTGGACCTTCTGCTATTTCTATAGTGGCTACTTCTTGCAACTTTACAAATTGGCCTGAGGGAGTTCGTAGCTTTAATTGCTTGAGCTGTTCAATGTTGCTACGATACTTTTCATCGTATTTAACGTACACCCCATAAACATCATCATTTTCTGAAATAATTTGAGTAGCAAATGCCCCACGGGTCACACTATTAACAGTTTGTGCTATTTGTGCAGGAGCAAGACCGTATTCAGTTGCGGCTTCTTTGTCTACAGTCATTTGTATTTCCTCAATGGTTTCTTCCATATCATCTGAAAGTTCACTAACTGAATCTAATTTACTTAAAGTTTTTCGGATGTCTGAAACAGCTTTTTCCAATCGTTCTTTGTCTGTATCCGTCACTGAAAATGACAATGAATTCGGTGTGGAACCAGCAGCTGTTTGTAGGTTAAAATTAACTTCAGCTTGATCTCCTACTAAATCTAATACCTTTGGTTGTACTTCATCGACAAACTCAAATACTGAGCGATCACGGTCATCTAACTCTACAAGCTTAACGTATATTTCAGCTCTATTAGTTTCGGAGGATCCTTGTGACTGTCCTTGTTGAGTACCTCCAACTAAACTAACATATACATCCACATCTTTTTCTTTCTTTAATGTGTCCTCTATTCTTTCAACAACTTCTTTTGTAGCACTAGTAGAAGAGCCGTTTTCCAGTTCTACATTGATACTTACAAAACCTTCATCAGTTGCAGGTAAAAATTCAGTTCCTACTTGGAATAAACCAAATACACCAGCCACAAGCATAATAGTTGTGATGACCATTACCATGAGACGATGTCCGAGTGCCCATTTAATGGAACGTTCGAACTTATTATATGATTTTGAACGTCGTCTTCTCGCTTCAGGATCGCCTTTCGGTTTACTCAACATACGACTGGCAAGCATAGGAATAACGGTTAATGCCACGACCAATGAAGCGATTAAACTAAACGAAATCGTCAATGCAAACTCAGTGAATATCTGACCAATTAATCCTGTAATGAAAATAACTGGCACAAATACCGCAACCGTCGTTACGGTTGAAGCAATAATCGCACCGGAAACTTCTTTTGTTCCTTCTGACGCAGCGGTTTTGGAATCTTTGCCCATGCTTAAATGACGTTCAATATTTTCAATAACGACAATGGCGTTATCAACTAACATACCAATACCTAGAGCAAGTGCCCCTAATGTCATGATATTTAACGCGAAATCTGCAAAATACATTAAAACAAATGTCACGATGACCGAATAAGGGATCGCTATACCGATAATAATTGGACTCTTTATTCCGCGTAAGAAAACAAACAACACTAACATGGCGAAAAGGCCACCAAATATTAAAGAAGAGCCAATGTTGCCAATAGCTAATTTGACGTAATCTCCTTGGTCAAATAAAATATCTGCTTCTACACCTTTAAACTCGTCTTTTTGTAAAAGTTCATCTAGTGATTCTTTAAAAGAAGTAGAAACATCCGCAGTGTTTGCACCAGATTCCTGCAACACAGACATTAAAACAGCCGGTTCTTCATTGGCACGGGTTTCTATCGAAGTTTCCTGTTCAGCTAGAACAACAGTAGCCACATCCTCAATAAGGATGTTTTTACCATCCAACGGATTAACTGTAACAACTAGATTTTGAATATCTTCAACTGTCGTCAAAGTGCTGACAATTCGAGTTGTTAATTGCTTACCATCTTCAGTTTCTATGGGATCTCCAGGGAATGATACATTATTCGCTTGAATCAGTTGCACAATATCAGACTGTGCTAAGCCTTTATCTTCTAGTTTTTGTTGATCAAGTAAAATTTGTACTTCCTCAACCAAAGCCCCCGAAACATTCACACTTGCTACACCCTCCGTTCGACGCAGCTCCTTTTCTAATTGCTCTGCAATTATTCGAACGTCTTGTCCATTCTCTGGAGCACGTAGTGAGAGCTGAATGACTGGAAACTGAGAAGGGTCAAATTTTAAAAATCGGGGTTTCTGTGATTCATCAGGAACAGGTGTTTGATCAATACGTTGCATGATATCTGTCTGCACATCATCTATGTCTGTAGACCAATCAAATTGTAAAAAAATAAAGTTTGTCCCTTCTCGCGAAGAAGATTGCAAGGTTTTAATACCCGGTAAAGTAGATAAGCTTGCTTCCAACGGTTTTGTCACTTTTTCACTAACTTCCGTCGGGCTTGCACCAGGGTAGCTCGTTACAACAACACCTATTGGTGGATTCAACTCTGGGATTAAGGTAACTGGTATTTTCAAAAAAGAAACTGCGCCTAAAATGATGACCAAAAACATAATAACAATTGTAAATACGGGACGTTTTATTGAAAAATCGCTAATTTTCATTTGGTGAATTCCTTTCTTGCACTAACTTCTACCTCTATCATATGCGTTAAGCCCAGTTACTTCAAACATGAATTGTTCCAAAATATATACTGACACAATATTAACAATTTTTATATGTGGATACAAAATACGGATTTTAATTGTTACTTAACAAACAGTCTATGTTAAAGCGAACTGTTGATATTGAAGAACAAACAAACGAGTACATTAACGACTATCATGTTGCAAGAGCGTGAAGAATGAGACCCACAAGTAGGTGTTTTCATACTTGTTGGCTCATGCGAAACGTGCGCTATGCGCAAATGTACGATAAACAACGGGATCGTTTAACAGACACTTTATTTTCAAAACATCTTATTAACGTTTAATTTAAGAAATATCATCACAACTGCATACCGAAACCTTGATTCCATTAACAGAGGATGACAGGTTTCCAGTTCGCTTCTGACGCTTTACCTGCTGCACAATAATCTAGAGAACAAAGAGGATGGGCTTGTGACTGCGTCACTCGCCCACCTCTCTTTTTGTAGATTATCCTGCGGCGGATTTGCATCATTCGCTCC
>NZ_JBFUKT010000144.1:0-8819 GCF_056400705.1 Paenisporosarcina sp. P5_A11 | reverse complement strand
AGTGAATAGGGGGACAGGCACCCTTTTTAGATACTTTAGTTTGATACAGATTACATAAAAAAAATGCATTCACAGCTTGTTCTGTTTCGCTCATTTACGTTTCTAATTACCACCAGCCATAAATTATTCTATTATTTTATTAACTTCACCATTTGGATGAACTCGAATGGCTACCATATGAACCTTTCTTTCACCACTCATTACGTTTTCCGAATGGTTACCCTCCTCTTCCTTTGAGCTAGCAGAAAGACCAGAAATGTTGGCCAGTAAAGGTCAGAATAGTGAAATCTGGATTCCAATTAAGAAAAAAAAATAAAAGAGGCTGCAATTATTTGAAAACAGATGAAAAAAATGTAAAAATACAGGCATCTGTGAATAAAAAAAGTGCCGAAATAGGAGTTCTGTAGCAAATTTTTATGTTAACTCGAACATAATCCAGTTAGTCATTGGATATCTCACAATTGGAAGATGATTTAACCTTTATACCGAGTAGTGTGATTTAATTTCTTCTATTTGCTCTATATGTCGCTGTTCATGTAAGTATAATATTTCGATCCATTGATAAAGAGGCAAATCACCAAAGACTGGATGTTTTAGTGATTTATCAACTAACATGGATGTGTCTTCCACAGTATTCAATACACTATTTAATAAATTTCTTGAATGATTTAATTGATCAACTATTTGATGAGTTTCGGATGAGTCAAGTTGTGGCTTAACTACTTCTGGTGCTTCCAATTTATTTGATCTGTCTAAGATAAAGTCAATTTTTTTAGGTTCCGAACAGGCAATGGATTTTTTTAGCCCAAAAGCAATCGCCTTTGCAAAAGTTTCTTCAGTTAAAGCTAAGTGTTGACAAACTTGAGCAATACTCCAGCTATTAACTTCAGGAATATAATTAAATTCTTCATAACTTACGTTATTTATTTCGTTAAGCAGATTATTCCTCGTTATTAACAGATTATTATCTTCTGATTTATTCAAAATATCTCAACCTTCCCAATCAATTTATTTAACACGTAACATACTATGCACTATGTTTTAAAATAATCCATTTCTATTATTCATAAACACATAAAAATCATGCTGTAGCGTGTAAAGATTTTATAAAGAATTAAAGAAATTGGTTTCGGAAGACCGAACAAATATTTAGAACCCCCGTTAAAAAAGCTAAAAGAACTTGATACACTAGTTTGGAAAGAGGTTGAGTACTCTATATGTCGCTCATTAAGAGGAACAGACTTAAAGGACAGCTTTCTGTTTATACACGTAATGACATGGATAGTTTAAAATTAGGAGGAAGTACATCGAGAATTATAAATTAGAAGATATTGACCTTTGGGTAACCCCTGTTTTGATTCTGTCTCAAAAACAGGGTCAGTCCCTAGCGCAAATACGATAAACAACAGGATTAACAGAACCTAAAATTAATATGAAATCAAAAATTTGAAATTCTATTTGAGTTTCTTTTATGTGCATATGGTACACTGTTGGAAAAAATAAAGGAGTCAATGATGCGACTAATATCGATTTGCCCAAGCAATACAGAACTACTTGCCTACTTAGGATTAACAGAAAATCTCGTTGGACTTGATGACTTTTCAGATTGGCCTTTATCTGTTCAGCATTTGCCGAAGCTTGGTCCAGATTTATCCATCGATATCGATGCACTTGAAGCATTAAATCCCGATTTGGTTCTTGCTTCGCTGAGTGTTCCTGGCATGGAGAAAAATGTGAACGAATTAGTGGCTCGCGGTATTCCTCATCTTGTTTTGGATCCACAAAGTTTAAACGACATTGCTGAGGATTTATTGACAGTAGGAAATGCATGTGGAATAAGTCCGCATGCAGAAGTTGTTGCGACTGCATATGAATCTTTCGTAAGAGAAATGAACAAACGAGCTGCCACGGTTGAAAAGACACCTGAACTATACTGGGAGTGGTGGCCAAAACCAATATTCACTCCAGGGAAAATTAATTGGTTAACAGAAGTGAGCGAGATTTCTGGAGGTCGCAATATTTTTCGAGATGTAGAATTAGCCAGTATTCAAACAGACTGGGATGACGTCATGCGTCGAAATCCAGATTATATCTTCTTGGCATGGGTAGGTGTAAGATTAGACAAAGTAAACACAAAAGTGGTTGAAAAACGACCTGGATTCGATGGACTAACAAATGAACAGAAAAGTCATCTATATATAATGGAAGAAGAATTATATTGTCGTCCTTCCCCTCGTTTACTTGAAGGCGCTCTTAAACTCTCTAATATATTACATCCAGACATTTATGGAGATTTAGAGTTGCCACTTTGGATCAAACATAACAAGTGATTATTAGGAATATATAAAAGCTGCTAGACGAATTCAAAATCGTCTAGCAGCTTTTGTTTTTATACGAATTTCACCATATGGTATTTCTTCTTCCCTCTTCGAACAATTGAGAATGAATCATCTAAACGATTTGCTTCACTTACGATATGATCAACAGCAGTTATTTTTTCGCCATTTATTGAAATAGCACCATTTGTTACATCTTCGCGCGCTTGTCTTTTTGATGGTGATACGCCAGCATCTACTAACAAGTCGACGATATTTTTGTCTACTTTCGCCATTTCAATAGAAGGAACGTCTTTAAATGCTTCCTTCATTTCACTTGCTGAAAGGGCTTTTAAATCTCCGCTAAATAATGCGTGCGTAACGCGAATGGCATTTTCCAATGCATCTTGACCATGAATCATACGCGTCATTTCTTCAGCAAGTACTTTTTGAGCTTTACGTAAATGCGGTTCTTCAATGACAGTCACTTCAAAAGCCTCGATTTCTTCTCGAGTTAAGAAAGTGAAAATCTTCATGTATTTAATGACGTCTGCATCTGCAGCATTCATCCAAAACTGGTAAAACTCATATGGTGTTGTTTTTTCGGCATCTAACCATACAGATCCTGAGGCAGACTTACCAAATTTTGATCCATCAGCTTTAGTAACAAGTGGGATAGTCATACCAAATGCCTTTGAATCATCGGTATGAGTTTTACGAATAATTTCTAGGCCAGTTGTAATATTCCCCCATTGGTCTGACCCACCCACTTGAATACGGCAATTATGAGAATCGTATAAGTGATTGTAATCGATTGCTTGAATCAACATGTAAGAGAACTCAGTGAAGGATATTCCACCTTCTAATCGAGAAGCGACAGTATCTTTAGCTAACATGTAATTGACACCGATATATTTTCCGTAGTCACGTAAGAATTCAATCACATTCATCGAGYCAATCCAGTCACGATTGTTGACCATAACTGCTCCATTTTTAGAGCTGAAATCAAAAATCCGTTCCATTTGAGCTTTAAGTCCTTTAACATTCTGATCAATTTGTTCAGTAGTTTGTAATTGGCGTTCTTCACTGCGACCTGATGGGTCCCCAATCATTCCTGTTGCCCCACCAATTAATAAAATCGGTTGATGCCCGTGAAGTTGAAAACGGCGTAATGTTAATAAGGGTACGATATGTCCTATATGCATACTATCTGCGGTTGGATCAACCCCACAATATAAAGATATTGATTCGTTATTTAAAAGGTTCACCATTCCTTCTTCGTCTGTTAACTGGTAAGCAAGCCCTCGCCATTTTAAGTCTTCCATCAATGCGTTTGTCATTTTAAATTCCTCCTTTAAATATTGGCTCTTTTAAATAATATTGTTGTTTGTCGTACATTTGCGTTAGCCCCAAATGTACTATTTCGTTTGTTTCAACAGCAATCTGATAGCCTAACTTTTAAAACAAAAAACGTCCCTCTTATAATCTGAGCTAGACAATAAAAAAGTCCCTGCACGATTAATTAAAATCATGCAGGGACGCTAATATTATTTGCGCGGTACCACCCAGCTTGAAGGAACTTGCCCTTCCGCTCTTCAGACACAGTATCGTTGTGTAAACGTTTAAGCTCCCAGCCTGTAATTCATGTATGCACACTGACCAGCTTTCACCAACCGCTGGCTCTCTAAACAGCACTTGCATTCATTACTTCGGACTTTTCATCACTTAAAGCACTATATATTTTTTCATTGTACGCCTAAAATTTTCGTTGTCAATAAAATTAATAAAAAAGGAAGTTTTTATGATATAATAGGACAAGATTTTAGGGGGTCGATTCCATTGAATGATCAAGTGAAAAATAGACTAAAACAAATAAGTGAAACATGGGATAAATGGACAAAAGCACGATGGGCAAAAGGCCTACGTATAACGTCTGGTGTCTTTTGGAATCTTGCTATACTAGTGTTAATTGTTTTTCTAGTTGGTGGAGCATTTGTAGGATCTGTTGGAGCGGGTTACTTTGCTTCATTGGTAGATCAAGAACCGCTAAGAAAAGAAAAAGAAATGCGTAGTTCTATACTAAGTTATGAAGAAACCTCGGAACTTTACTTTGCCGATAATGTTTATTTAGGGAAAGTAAGAGCAGATTTACAGCGTCGAGAAACGAAACTATCTGAAGTGTCACCATTTGTTTTAGATGCAGTATATGCAACTGAAGATGAATACTTCGAAGTTCATAACGGGGTCGTTCCAAAAGCCATTTTCCGTGGACTATTTCAAGATGTGACGAACTCGGATAGTCAAACTGGTGGATCAACATTAACTCAACAGTTAATTAAAAATCAAATTTTAACAAACGAAGTTTCTTATGAGCGTAAAGCCAAAGAAATTCTTCTCGCATTACGACTTGAGAAATTTATGGAAAAAGATGAACTTTTAGAAGCCTACTTAAATATTATTCCTTATGGCCGTAATGCTGCAGGAGAAAATATTGCCGGAATTGAAACTGCCTCAGAAGGTATTTTTAATGTAAAAGCAAAAGATTTAAATCTTCCTCAAGCTGCTTTTATTGCAGGCATACCACAAGCACCTTTTGCACACACACCATTTACTAAAGAAGGTTTAAAAGATGCTGATGGGTTAAAACCTGGGATAGACCGAATGTTGACCGTTCTTTATCGAATGAAAGAAACTAATTACATTACGGAAAAAGAGTACAATGCAGCAATTGCATATGATATTAAAAAAGATTTTCGTTCTGCAGAAAAATCAACAAGTGAACGATATCCTGATTTAAATGCTGAACTGGAGCGCCAAGCAATTGCAATTATTTCAGTGTTGTTGGCTGAAAAAGATGGAATTGACCCCGAACGTTTAGAGGAAGAAAATAAATTAAAAGTGAAATATGAGATGCTGGCTGAACAAAAGATGCGTGTAAATGGTTATCGTATTCACTCTACTATTGATAAAAAATTATATGATACTCATCAAAAAGTAAAAAATGAGTTTGAAAGCTATGGTTATACAACTAAAGAAGAACGAACGAACAAAGAGACAGGTAAACCTGAACTAGTTGATGTTCCTGTTCAAGTCGGAAGTATTTTAATGGAAAACAGCACTGGTCGTATTTTAAGCTTTATTGCAGGACGTGATTATAATACCGAGAAGTTAAACCATGCTACTCAAGGATTCCGTCCAAATGGTTCCACAATGAAACCACTTGTCGGTTATGGTCCTGCTATTGAATATGGGGTACTTGGTGCAGGTAGTCCTGTAGTTGACGTAAAATTAGATGGCTTTATTGCAGGAAGCACTGCATACAATCCTGGAAATTTCCTTGCTAACCAAGAGCTTGGAATTATTCCTGCTCGCCAGGCTCTTGCTACTTCTCAAAACTTAGCTGCTGTTCGCCTGTATGATTCAATTAAAGATCGTAAACCTACAACTTTTTTAGAAAAGATGAATTTCTCTAAAGTTACAGATGGAACTTATGCTAACCCATCAACAGTACTTGGTACAGTGGATGTGTCCGTTCAAGAGAACACCAATGCTTATGCTACTATAGCAAATGCTGGACAGTATGTTTCCTCGTATATGATTGAGAAAATTGAAGATGCCGATGGTAATGTCGTATTTCAACATAAGTCAAAAGCTGTTCCTGTCTATTCACCTCAAACTGCATATATTTTAACTGATATGTTAAGAGATGTTTTGAGCGTCGGAACTGGAACAAAGGCGAAAAGCATGTTGAAATTCAGTTCAGATTTTGCAGCAAAAACTGGTACAACAAACGAAGCACGTGATGTTTGGTTTATGGGATATAATCCATCTATCACACTAGGCGTATGGTTAGGTTATGATAAACAAAAAAC
This sequence comes from Paenisporosarcina sp. P5_A11, assembly GCF_056400705.1. NCBI lineage: Bacteria > Bacillati > Bacillota > Bacilli > Caryophanales > Caryophanaceae > Paenisporosarcina > Paenisporosarcina sp. P5_A11. The sequence goes on along the minus strand of NZ_JBFUKT010000144.1, from coordinate 2,632 downwards.
TTTAATTGACCATACTGGTAGATATCCTCAACCAGGAGCACGTGTAAATATGTTATGGGCAAAATTAATGAACGCTTCTTATGATGTGAATCCTAAAATGATTGATCCAAACATAGAATTTAAAGCGCCAAAAGGTGTAGTGTCACGTTCCTTCTGTGCTATTTCAGGGATGGCACCTTCAGCTGAATGTTCTCGTGCTGGTCTTGTGACATCAGATTTATTTAATGGAAACACTTTTGTTCCAACTAGAGTAGATGATAGTTTCGTTTCTTCTTCATACGTAATGATTAAGGACAAGCGTTATCGGGCTCTTCCTAATACACCAACCGAATTTGTTACAGCTGGTGGGGTTGGTGTTAACGAAGATTTTATAAAGCGCATGTTCGGTAGAATGAAAGGCGATCCTAGTAAATTGTTCCCGAATAACTCTAGATTCGCAAATCGCGTTGTTTCCGAAGATACTTTTAAAGCGGATGGAGCAGCACCACAACCTGTTACTGCTACATTATCAGGACAGAAACTAACTTGGACGAATTCCGCTTCGTATGATGTTGTTGGATACCGAGTGTTCAGTCGTACTGGAGGAAACAATGTTCTCCTTACTTCGATTAAAGAAGCAGGTGGAAATTCGTATCAAGTTAGTGGACCAGGTGAATATTTCGTTGTAGCTGTTGATATTACAGGAGTTCAATCCTCTGGATCTAACGTAGCTAAAATTGAGACTCCTGAACCTGAGCCTACTCCGGAACCAAAGCCAGAACCGAAACCAGAGCCAAAACCTGAAAAACCAAAACCACCTGTTGTGACACCCCCAGTGGTGACTCCACCAGTGGTGACACCGCCTCCAGTTGTGACTCCACCTGGAGATGGAGAATAAACATACTAAAAAGCTGTGGACCTTATCGATAAGATAAGGTCCACAGCTTTTTTCATTCTTATGAGAATTTCCATTTAGGTCAACAGAACACCAAACCATCATCTCAAATTTATCTATTAATCTTCCATTGTTGATAAATCACCTGTTGGCAAATCTAATTCCCAGGCTTTTAAAACGCGTCGCATGATTTTTCCGCTACGAGTTTTTGGAAGTTTATCTTTAAATTCAATTTCACGAGGAGCCGCGTGTGCAGCTAACCCTTTTTTCACAAATTGTTGAATATCAGCAATTAATTCATCCGAAGGTTCCACACCTTCTTTTAATGCCACGAATGCTTTAATAATCTCTCCACGTACTGGATCCGGTTTTCCGATAACACCAGCTTCTACAATCGCCGGATGTTCAAGTAGTTTACTTTCCACTTCGAACGGTCCAACACGTTCTCCAGAAGTCATGATAACATCATCAACTCTTCCTTGGAACCAGAAGTAGCCATCTTCATCCATGTATGCAGAATCTCCTGATACATACCATTCATCGTTTAAGAAATAAGATTGGTACTTTTCAGGGTTGTTCCAAACTTGACGCATCATTGATGGCCATCCCTTTTTCAATGCCAAGTTCCCCATTTGATTCGGAGGTAATACTACTCCCCGATCATCTACTATTGCTGCCGTAACACCCGGTATTGGTTTACCCATTGATCCAGGACGAATTGGTAAGCAAGCATAGTTACAAATCATTTGAGCACCCGTTTCCGTCATCCACCAAGTGTCATGAATACGGTGGTGGAATACTTCAGCACCCCATCGAATAACCTCAGGATTTAATGGTTCCCCTACAGATAAAACGTGACGTAATGAAGATAAGTCATAGTCTTTCACCAAGGCATCACCAGCTCCCATTAGCATACGGAAAGCGGTAGGTGCGCTGTACCAAATTGTGACTCCAAACTCTTCAATTGCTGAATACCAAGCTCCAGGAGAAAAACGTCCGCCCATGACAACCATCGTTGTCCCAGTTAACCACGGCCCAAAAATACCGTAAGATGTTCCAGTAACCCATCCTGGATCTGCTGTACACCAATAAATATCTTGTTCATTCAAATCTAGTACCCATTTTGCTGTTTGATAATGTTGAACCATTGCTTCTTGAACATGTAGTACCCCTTTAGGTTTGCCCGTCGAACCCGACGTATAATGGAGAACTAAACCATCTTCTTTATCTAGCCATTCAACTTTGAAATAAGGCGATGCCGTTTTCAAATGCTTCATGAAATCAATCGTTTTATTATTTTCCTCAACACTGTCTCCAACTAGTAAAATAGTTTCTAAGTGAGGTAATTTATCTACGGGAATACGTCCTAAAAGTTCAGGTGTAGTGACTATGGCTTTCGCTTCACTATCTGCTAAGCGATCATAAACGGCACCTTCCATAAACGCTTCAAAAAGCGGTCCAACAATTACACCCATTTTAAGAGCGCCTACTAAAGCAAAATATAATTCAGGAGAACGTGGCATGAAGATAAACAAACGGTCTCCTTTTTCTAGATTTGTATGAGTTTGCAATACATTTGCAGCTTTGTTTGACCATTTTTTCATTTCATTAAAGGTATAAGATTCTTTGCGAGTAGCATCTTTATAATAAAGTGCAATTTTGTTTTTTCTATCAGAATTTGCATGTCGATCAATGGCTTCATGTCCCATATTTATTCGACCAGTTTCATGCCAACTAAACGCTTTTTCTGCATCTTGC
>NZ_JBFUKT010000143.1:0-8835 GCF_056400705.1 Paenisporosarcina sp. P5_A11 | reverse complement strand
CAGTTGGAACAGCCAAGATTAAAAGTAAAATAATCGGAATGATTGTCCAAATAAGTTCCAGTGTGTGATTTCCTTCAACTTGTTTAGGAATCACATCTTCTCCAACTTTAGAACGACGGAATTTAATGATTGTAAGAAGATAAACAACTAAAACTACAATAATTACTAGTACCATAATTCCTGTTGAAAGTACCATTAAATTTAATTGGTCTCTACCAACTTGTCCTGCTGGTGTTAGTGTCGATAAGTGCTCTTCACCACATCCAGATAAAAAGACCATTAGAGCGGTCACAAGTGAAAAGAGACGCCATTTTTTGATCCCTTTTATCATAGCTTAATCAACCCCCTCTTTCGTTTGAGTATTCAAGTGTGTAAAGCGGTCTGGTTCTATTCTATATGAATTCTACATTCAAAGAAAGAATCCCAAAGTTAGCTAAAAATCGAGAAAATAATCATCGAAACAAATATGATGGTCATGTAATTTAACGAATAAATAAACATGCCTTTTGCCCATTTTAAATCATCTTCTGCTTTAAAGCCTTTTAATGCAAGTATTAGCCAACCTAAATTCAGCACAGTTGCCAAAACGAGGAACCATGTTCCAAGTTGCATGAGTAGGAATGGGAGAGGAAAAAGAACTAAAATCCACAGTAGCATGGAGCGCTTTGTATGAGCAAATCCTTTAACAACCGGCAACATAGGGATACCTGCTGCTCGATATTCTTCCGTTCGTTTCATTGCAAGTGCGTAAAAATGCGGGGGCTGCCATGCAAACATAATGAGGAATAGTGAAAGTGCTCCCCATCCAAGTGTTGGTTCCACTGCAGCCCAACCAATAACGGGTGGGATTGCACCAGAAATACTACCGACAATTGTATTGCTCACATGTTTTCTTTTTGACCACATGGTGTATAAGACGACATAACTGATGATACCGGCTAGTCCCCATACTCCAGCAGAGACCGATGCCATAAATAACAAAATCTCACCAACAACTAAAAAGGATAGAGAAACGGACAATACGGTATTAGGTTTAAATCTGCCCGTCACAGTTGGTCTTGATTTTGTTCTTGACATAATCGGGTCAATATCACGATCGATGAAGTTGTTCATTGCGCCCGAACCAGCAATAATCAATGCTGAACCTAAAAGCGTAAAGAACATTAAGTCTAGTTCGTCTAAAAAGTGACGAGTTGAAAATTGGAATGCTAACCACAATCCCGTAAACGTAGTTACAAGATTTGAGTTTACAATTCCAATCTTGATCAAAGCAAGAAAGTCCTTAACAAAAGATGTTGTGACAGGATTCGCCTCTGAACTTGCAGTAATCGCTTTACCGTTTGACATGAAACTCCCCCTTTCAAAGTTGTAAGCATATTCCGCTACCATTACTATATCGAAAAACTGATGTTATTTCTATATATAACTAGAAATTCGATAAAAAGCATTAAGCGGTTTCTTGTCAACGATACACAACAACTCTATACTAAAGCATTTTAGTAAAAGTTTTGTGAATGGAAAAAGAATTTTTTATGAACAATTTGTGAAAAGCAGAATCGTATTGATGGAGATTGCAGGCTAGACATTGTATTTTCACTGTTTCTTAGCTATTATCAAACAAGCAGGTTCTCACTTTTATCGCAATCAGTTTATACAAAGTAGGTGTCATTCATGCAACAAAGTAAATACTTAAAATGGTTTGCAGTTGCTGCAACAATCGGCATGTTGCTCATTCTTCTTGGCGGTGCACTTGTCACCAAAACAGAAAGTGGCATGGGTTGTGGCAGACATTGGCCAGGGTGTAATGGACAATTAATTCCAGATAAAATTACTACAGAAGTTTTAATTGAATTTTCTCATCGCGTCGTCACAGGATCTGTTGGCTTTCTTATATTAATATTGTCAGTATGGTCTTGGAAAGTGATGGGGCATATACGCGAAACAAAATTTTTAGCTGTGATGGCTATGTTTTTCTTAATCCTGCAAGCTTTAATAGGAGCTGCTCAAGTATTATGGGGACAAGGTGATTTTATATTAGCGCTTCACTTTGGAATTTCCTTATTGTCTTTTGCTTCCGTATTATTGTTAACTCTCCTCATTTTTGAAGTTGATCGAAAATTTGACGCTGATAAATTGAGAATTGGATCAAAACTAAAATGGCATACAGTTGGTGTAACGCTTTACTCGTACATTGTCGTATATACTGGCGCACTCGTGAGGCATACTGATTCAGGTTTAATTTGTCCGGATTGGCCTTTATGTAACAATGATCAATTCTCTTTGCCTTCAAACATGTATGAATGGGTTCAAATGGGACATCGCACTGCAGCTGCACTAATTTTTATATGGATAGCATTTATTGCTTGGCATGCAGTTAAAAACTATAAAGATCAACGAGTATTGTACTATGGTTGGATTACTGCTTTTATAATTGTTTCGCTTCAGGTGATCTCAKGTATGCTAGTGGTTTTAACAAAACTTAATTTATACTTCGCGTTAGGTCATTCTCTTTTGATCTCCTTACTATTTGGGTTATTATGTTATATGGTCTTACTACTTTCACGTAGCCGTTCTAATAAAACACAAAAATAAAAGCAGTTCCGCGAAAAGCGGAACTGCTTTTATTTTATTCTTTTTCCATTTCTATTAATAAATCACCTGTTGCTATTGCAGTTCCAGCTGATACATGAATTTCTTTAATTACTCCATTAAATGGAGCTTGGACAGTTGTTTCCATCTTCATTGCTTCTGTAATTAGTAAATGGTCTCCTCGTTTAACTCGACTACCGTTAGCAATTACGACTTTCAACACAGTTCCTGGCATTGTTGCCCCAATGTGATTTGGATTCGAAATATCTGATTTCTGCTTTTGTGTGATGTCAGATTCAACAGTCATATCTTGAATCATCACTTCTCGTGGTTGCCCATTTAATTCAAAATAAATGACACGATTACCATCAGATTGTGGCTCACTGATTGATACCATTTTGATAATTAACGTCTTACCTTTTTCAATCTCTACTTCAATTTCTTCTCCTAAACGCATTCCATATAAGAAAGTTGGCGTATCCAGAACTGACACATCACCAAATTTTTTCTCCATAACTGAGTACTCGTCAAACACTTTAGGATACAGCGCGTATGCTAATGCTTCATGGCTATCAACCGGACGACCAAGTTTGTGGAAAAGCTCTTCTTTTAATTGTTCAAAATTTACAGGTTCCAACAATTCTCCTGGACGTACTGTAATCGCTTGACGATCTTTTAATATCACTTTTTGGATTTCTTCTGGGAAACCACCATAAGGTTGTCCAATATAGCCTTGGAAAAACTCAATAACTGAATCTGGGAAATCTACTGTTTTTCCGCGAGTTAACACCGTTTCCTCAGTTAAATCATTTTGGACCATAAAGAGTGCCATATCCCCTACTACTTTGGATGAAGGAGTAACTTTTACTACGTCACCAAACATAATATTAACATTTGAATACATTTCTTTAACTTCTTCGAAACGAGAAGCTAGACCTACTGCCTTTGCTTGTTGTTGCAAGTTCGAGTATTGGCCACCAGGCATTTCATGCACATATATTTCTGTATGTGGACTCATCATGCCAGATTCGAACTCTTTGTAATATTTACGTACATCTTCCCAATAATGAGATAGTTGTTCAAGTGCGTTAATGTCTGTACGTACTTCACGTTTGCTGCCCTTTAAGGCATACGTTAATGAATTTGCGCTTGGTTGTGACGTTAATCCTGCCATAGTGCCAAGAGCTGTATCCACTATGTCTACCCCAGCTTCAATCGCTTTCGCATATAAGTAGATACCGTTACCACTTGTATCATGTGTGTGTAAATGAATAGGCAGAGAAACAGTTTCCTTTAGCTCTGAAATTAATCGATACGCAGCTTCTGGTTTCAATAAGCCAGCCATATCTTTTATCGCTAAAATATGTGCTCCGGCTGATTCTAATTCTTTGGCCATTTCTTTATAGTATGCAACCRTATATTTGCCACGAGAATCATCTAAAATATCACCTGTATAACAAATTGCAGCTTCTGCGATTTTACCTGATTGACGTGCTGAATCAATTGCAACTTCCATTCCTTTTATCCAGTTCAAGCTATCAAAGATTCGGAATACATCAATTCCTGCTTCTGCTGATTGTTGGATAAATTCGCGGATAACATTGTCTGGATAGTTCTTATATCCAACAGCATTTGCTCCACGAACTAACATTTGTAGTAAAACATTTGGAATCATTTGACGCATTTTCAGTAAACGGTCCCATGGATTTTCTTTCAAGAAGCGATAAGCGACATCAAATGTTGCTCCTCCCCACATTTCAAAAGAAAAGGCATCATGCATAGCTCTTGCTGACTGCTCTGCAATCTCATACATGTCATTAGATCGAACTCGAGTCGCTAGAAGTGATTGATGTGCATCACGGAATGTTGTGTCAGTTATCAACACATCTTTTTGTTCGTGAATCCACTTAACAAGTCCTTCTGCTCCCCGCTCATTCAAAATTTGTTTTGTACCATGCATGGGTGGAACAAGTAAATCAATTTGGGGTTTTCTAGGAATAGCGAAAACCGGTTTCGAAGCTTTTTCGATTCCAGGGAAACCATTGACCGTTACGTTCCCAATATAATTTAATAATTTAGTCCCTCTGTCTTTTCGAGTGGGGAACAAAAATAATTCAGGTGTTGAATCAATAAAGCTAGTGTTAAAATTCCCCGTAATAAAATTACGGTGTTYGACAACATTTTCCAAGAAAGGAATATTTGTTTTAATTCCTCGAATTCGGAACTCTTGTAGATTCCGATCCATTTTTGAAGCTGCTTCTTTAAACGTTTTGCCCCAAGTTGACACTTTGACTAACAAAGAATCATAGTAAGGCGAAATCACAGCACCTTGGAAACCATTCCCTGCGTCTAGACGAACGCCAAAGCCCCCACCAGAGCGATATACCATCAACTTCCCAGTGTCTGGCATGAATTGATTTAATGGATCTTCTGTTGTAACACGAGATTGTATAGCGAAGCCAAATAATGGAATGTCTTTTTGGGATGGCATGCCTATTTCTTCTTCATGTAAAAATGAACCATCAGCTATATGAATTTGAGTATGGACAATATCAATTCCCGTTATCATTTCAGTAATGGTATGTTCTACTTGAATTCGAGGATTAACTTCGATGAAATAAAACTCATCTCCTGATACCAAGAATTCAACTGTCCCTGCGTTTATGTATTTTACATTGTTCATTAATTGAACCGCTGCATCACAAATACGATTTCGCAATTCCTTTGAAATTGAATTAGAAGGAGCAATTTCAACGACTTTTTGATGTCTGCGTTGAATCGAGCAATCACGTTCATATAAATGAACCAAATTACCGTGTTTATCTCCCAATATTTGAACTTCAATATGTTTAGGCTTTTCAACGAGTTTTTCCACGTATAATTCATCAGATCCAAAGGCAGCCTTTGCTTCTGAACTTGCTCGCTCAAAGGCAGATTCTACGTCATTTGCAGTAGGGACTACTCTCATCCCTCGTCCGCCACCGCCAGAGGAAGCTTTGACCATCAATGGATAGCCATTTGCGTCACCGAAAGCTTTCACTTCTTCTACGGATGAAACAGGTCCATCACTACCAGGAATTACAGGTATACCAGCTAATACAGCTTGTGTACGCGCTTTCACTTTGTCGCCGAACATATTTAAATGCTCAGAAGTAGGACCGATGAATATGATTCCTTCTTCTTCACAGCGTCTTGCAAAATCTGCGTTTTCAGAAAGAAACCCGTATCCAGGATGAATCGCATTTGCGCCACTATTTTTTGCGATTGCTAAAATTCCTTCAATATCAAGATATGCATCAATTGGTTTCTTTCCATCCCCCACTAAATACGATTCATCCGCTTTGTATCGATGAAATGAACCACTATCTTCTCTAGAATAAATCGATACGGTAGGCAGTTTTAATTCGGTACAAGCACGGAAAATTCGAATAGCAATTTCTCCGCGGTTAGCAACTAAAATCTTGTGAATCGTTTTCATAATGTGACGACACCCCTTAGCTTCGCGTTTTTTCTAACTTTACAAACATTGAGACATTTAACAATATCCCCATTGCTAAAGATAACAAAATGACGGATGTTCCGCCATAACTAATAAAAGGCAGTGGCACTCCTGTCAACGGGATTAGGCCTAAAAGCCCACCTAAGTTGATGAATGTTTGAAAACCAATCAAACTAGCAAAACCTGCGGCTATCATTCTAGCATGAGGGTCTTGAGCTTTTAAAGCAATTGTTAATGCACGCAACACAATATATCCTAGACCACCAATAACAATTAATACACCTACAATTCCTAACTCTTCGGCTATAATTGCCATGATAAAATCCGTTTGTGGTTCTGGTAGGTATCCTTGTTTTTGAACAGATTGACCTAGACCTAAACCTTTCAAACCACCTGCGCCAATTGCTAAATATCCATTGACAACCTGGTAACCAAATCCTTGCTCATATTCAAAAGGATTTAAAAATGCCTCAAGTCGTCCTAGTCGACGTTCTGTAATGAATGTGTCCCGAAGTAAATACAGAAATGGTGTAATAATTGCAAGAGCACCAACGATGATACCACTTATCTTCACAAATGTTCGGATTTGAATTCCACTAGCAGCCATTACTGAAATTGCAGTAAAAAAGATAATCATTGCAGAACCCATGTCTACCTCACTGAGGACTAATGCAACTACTAAGACAAGTACGGTAACTGGAGGTGCAATGGATTGGTTAAAGCTATCAATCGGGCCTTTCTTTGCTTTATTTGCAAAAACTCCAGCAAAATAAAGCACCATAATTATTTTGGCAAGCTCAGAAGGTTGTATGTTCCCAAATCCAAGATTGATCCAACTTTTCGCACCACCGGCAGCATACCCGACAAAATGAACTGCTACGAGTAAAGTAAACATAACGACCAACATCGCAACCATCATTGGCTTTTTGCGATAATGTTTATAAGGGAATAATGCACCGATTATTAATGCCGGAACAGCCAAGATTAAATTCAAGACTTGCTTCTTGTAAAAGTGATCAGGCTCAAAACCGTAGCGATTTACGGACCAAACCATACTTGCACTATAAATCATTACTAATCCAAATAGACATAAGAACATGTATGTAATAAATAACGAGTAATCAAAGTGTTTTGTGTAGCGTTTCAAATATGAAATCATGGGAAACCTCGTTTTCTTTTATCTAGCAAAAAAACTCAAACACATGCTGAGTTTGAGTTTCTTACTTTTTATTTGTATAAGCATCATGCATTACTGATAATTCTTTTTCAAGTGTCGATAGAATTATCCGTCCTTCTTCACGCTCCATAAGACCTAGTTTTACGGCAAAATCAATTTCTTTAGATAAACCATACATTTGGGTATCTAAAACATCTTCGTAAAGTGGGCATTGTGGTAATGTTAAATGATCAATTTGAACCTTGATCAATTTTGCTATTTTCTCAGCATCAGCTTTTAAAAGTTCAACAGCTTTTTGCTGATACGATTGTTGTGATTTAGTATCCATGAGGACGCCCCCATTACCTAATATTGTCTTAGTAAATTGTATCTTTCTAGAGGCAAAATTGCAAGCATCGCTTCTAAAACCCAAGTTTATAAACTTAATTCTTTGTTACATATAGTCAAAGAGTTATACTAGAAGGTGAATCGTAATAAGTATTGGAGGCACCAAAAGAATGGAAAACATTATTCCGATAAAAGGCGAAGTGCAATTCCAAATAACATTGGATCCGGCTGTGTGGATTTTTGATGATCGTCGTATAGATTTAACTACATTTTTCACTGAACAACATATTGAAAAAAACGATTTGGACGACTATACAAAAAAAATGTCAGCTCATTGGTCTCGTGAAATTATGGAAGGTGCCACTTTTCCACCTACTTTAAAATCCGAGAAGAAATATGAAAAAACAAAAATGTTAACAGGCACTTTTGGTATCTATTTAAAACATTTTTTAAAAAATGCTAAACTAAAAGATAGTGCTAAAGCTGTTATTATTGAAACAACTAATGGTGAGGAACATTCGTTTACACTTGAACAAGCAAACTCTATTATCTTCAAATATAGTCAGGATGGGAAACCTTTACGTGAAGACGGGCCGGTCTATGTACTTCTTGCAGATGGCTCTAACTTAGACAATCCCATTAAACATGTGAAAGCAGTTCGAGTAGATTAGGAGGCTAATTCGATGCGTGTAAAATGTGTCATTTGTGATACTATCAATCAATTAATTGATGATTCACCTCAAGCAAAAAAACTCCGTAATCGTCCAATTCATACGTATATGTGTGATCCTTGTCATGAGCGGATTGAACAAAGAACAAACGCACGTTTAGCAACTGGGCACTTTGGATTTTATAAAAGTTCCCGCAAAATTGAAGAAGAATTCTAGTGTCAAGCCGTAATATAATCAATTCTATCTTCGTCGGAATACTTAGTGGCATAGTTTTAGGTTTACTCTTGAAATTAGTTGAGTCTATCAGTCAAATTCGTGTATACACCTTATTGTTAAATGTGGATTTTATTCCTATAATCAATCAAATCGAATGGTCTGAACCTATCGAATTTCTCTTTCATATAGTCATTTCCATTTGTATTGCATATGTATTTATTTTATTAGCAAACCAGTTAACTTTACAGAAATCGCTTAGTAAACTCTGGTTGTTGAGTTTAATTTTTTGTTTACCTACATTAGGATTGTATTTTGTTTTGAGCTTATTAGCCGTCCAAGAAGTTCCTGCTTGGAAC
>NZ_JBFUKT010000142.1:0-8850 GCF_056400705.1 Paenisporosarcina sp. P5_A11 | reverse complement strand
ATATGAAATTATATCGTTCATTCCGCCAAGAAGTACCGGAAGAAGAGTACACAATTCCTCTAGGCAAAGCTGAAGTGAAACGTGAAGGTAAAGATTTAACAATTATAGCTTACGGTGCAATGGTTCATGAAAGCTTGAAAGCAGCAGAAGAACTTGAAAAAGAAAATTACTCTGTTGAAGTAATTGATTTACGTACCATTCAACCATTGGATATTGAAACAATCATTGCATCAGTTGAAAAAACTGGTCGTGTTGTTGTTGTTCAAGAAGCACAAAAACAAGCAGGTATTGCTGCAAATGTTGTAGCTGAAATTAACGAACGCGCAATTTTAAGCTTAGAAGCACCTGTTTTGCGTGTGTTTGCACCGGATACAATATTCCCGTTCTCTCAAGCAGAAACAGTTTGGTTACCTAATGCAAAAGATATTATTGTTACAGCTAAAAAAGTATTAACATTCTAAAATATTCTAATAACGCTCACAACAGAAAGGGTGAATTTTGTGGCATTTGAATTTCGATTACCGGATATCGGTGAAGGTATACACGAGGGTGAAATCGTAAAATGGTTCGTCAACGCTGGCGATACCATTGGTGAAGATGATATTTTATGTGAAGTTCAAAACGATAAAGCTGTCGTTGAAATTCCTTCTCCAGTAGCAGGGAAAGTAGAAGAAGTAGTCGTTGAGGAAGGTATTGTTGCAACAGTAGGCCAAGTATTRATCCGTATTGATGCACCAGGCTATGAAGACCTTAAGTTTAAAGGTGATCACGAAGATGAGCCGAAAGCTGAAGCAGGTCAACCAGTAGAAAAAGAAGCAACACCTGTTGCTAAAGAGCAAGCTCCTGAGAATGAATCAGTAGAGGCAACTAAAGCAGCTCCAAAAACAGAAGCTGAGCCAAAGGTCGTGCAAGATCCAAACGGTCGTGTTATTGCGATGCCATCGGTTCGTAAATTTGCGCGTGACAATAAGGTAGAAATTTCTCAAGTAAATGGTTCAGGCAAAAATGGTCGTGTGATGAAAACAGACATAGAATCATTCATGGATGGTGGACAAGCATCTGAAACAACTAGTCAAGAAGAAGTTGTAACAAATGAAGAAATTTCATCATCTGTAGAAAAAGTGAATAAAGCAACAAAACCTGCAGCTCCCGCTTTAGAAGGAGAATTCCCAGAAACTCGCGAGAAAATGTCTGGTATTCGTAAAGCTATAGCTAAAGCGATGGTTCATTCAAAACATACTGCTCCACACGTAACGTTGATGGATGAAGTAGATGTGACAGAACTGGTTGCTCATCGTAAGAAATTCAAAGAATTAGCACTTGAAAAAAATATTAAGTTAACGTATTTACCATATGTGGTAAAAGCATTAGTGAATACGCTTCGTGAATTCCCAGACTTTAATCGTTCTCTTGACGATGAAGCGGGTGAAATTATTCAAAAACATTATTTCAACATCGGAATTGCTGCAGATACAGAAAAAGGTTTATTAGTACCTGTCATCAAACACGCAGACCGTAAATCAGTATTTGCGATTTCAGATGAAATTAATACACTAGGTGGAAAAGCACGTGATGGCAAACTATCACCATCTGAAATGAAGGGTGCATCATGTTCAATCACGAATATTGGTTCAGCTGGCGGACAGTGGTTCACACCAGTAATTAACCATCCAGAGGTTGCAATACTAGGAATTGGTCGTATTGCAGAGAAACCTGTCATAAAAAATGGTGAAATTGTAGCGGCTCCTGTGTTAGCATTATCTTTGAGCTTTGATCATCGAATGATCGACGGTGCGACTGCTCAGCACGCATTAAATAACATTAAGCGTTTGCTTAGCAATCCAGAACTTTTATTAATGGAGGCGTAAAATCATGGTAGTAGGAGATTTTCCAATTGAAACAGATACGCTCGTAATTGGCTCAGGCCCTGGCGGATATGTTGCAGCAATTCGTGCAGCACAAACTGGCCAAAAAGTAACAATCGTTGAAAAAGAACATATTGGTGGAGTTTGTTTAAATGTTGGTTGTATTCCATCAAAAGCTTTAATTTCAGTTGGTCACCGTTTCGACCATGCAAAACACTCAGATGATATGGGAATTACAGCATCTGATGTAAAAATCGACTTTTCAAAAGCACAAGCGTTCAAAGACAGTGTCGTTAAGAAATTAACGGGTGGAGTTGAAGGTTTACTAAAAGGAAATAAAGTGGAAGTTGTTCGTGGTGAAGCTTACTTTGTAGACACAAACACAGTTCGTGTAATGGACGAAAAATCTTCACAAACATATAAGTTTAAACATGCAATTATCGCAACTGGTTCTCGACCAGTAGAAATTCCTTCTTTCAAGTTTTCTAAACGTGTATTGAGCTCTACAGGTGCATTGAATCTCACTGAAATTCCAGGAAAACTAGTCGTTATTGGCGGCGGTTATATCGGAACTGAACTAGGTACAGCTTATGCAAACCTGGGCTCACAAGTAACAATTGTTGAAGGCGGAAACGATATCTTAGCTGGTTTTGAAAAGCAAATGACAACTATTGTCAAAAAAGGCTTGAAGAAAAAAGGCGTGGAAATTGTCACTAAAGCAGTTGCTAAAGGCGTTGAAGAAACAGAAACAGGCGTTGTTGTTACATTTGAAGCAGGCGGCGAAGAGAAGAAAGTCGAAGCGGATTATGTATTAGTAACAGTTGGTCGTCGTCCAAACACAGACGAGATGGGTCTTGAAGAAATTGGTATTAAAATGGGCGAACGTGGTTTGATCGAAGTCGACAAACAAGTTCGTACTAACATCGAAAATATTTTTGCAATTGGTGACGTGGTTGCAGGACTTCAACTTGCTCATAAAGCTTCTTATGAAGGTAAAGTAGCAGCTGAAGTAATTGCAGGACAGACATCTATAGTAGATTATTTAGCTATTCCTGCTGTTTGTTTCACAGATCCAGAACTTGCTACAGTTGGATTAAACGAAGAGCAAGCTAAAAAAGAAGGCTTTGAAGTTACGGCTGGGAAATTCCCATTCGGAGCAAACGGTCGTGCATTAGCATTAAACGCTACTGATGGTTTCGTGAAGCTTGTTTCACGTAAATCTGATGGTTTACTACTTGGTGCTCAAATCGTCGGTCAAGGAGCTTCTGACATGATTGCTGAACTTGGTTTAGCGATTGAATCAGGAATGACTGTTGAAGACATTGCCATGACAATTCACGCGCATCCAACATTGGGAGAAATCTCAATGGAAGCTGCTGAAGTTGTAATGGGTCATCCAATTCATATCCTTTCAAAATAAAATTAATCTACAGCCGTACAGGGTTTCCTGTACGGTTTTTTAGTGCGAATTTTTATAAAATGAGTAGCTTTTAAATCTTAGGTGTGAGGAAAGCTTTAAATGCATCTTGTTGACCGAGTCTTAACCTTATAATGATTTGGTACCCATTGATGTGACTACTTAGAAATAGGACCTTTGAAATTACTTGAACACTTAGGTTTTCGGGGAGCTTTGGAAAGCACCGTGCTGTATCTTACCTAATGAACAAGTATGGGGGACGTGACTTTGTCATAATCTTGAGGCTTGGATGCTTTCGGTCGCTCCCCTACAACCTTCAGCCAAGTTGTTTTTAAATTTTGGTTTACTAATGAATCGACACTATTCTTTGAAGAACCAAGCAGCCGAAGATGCAATTTCGGCGGCTACCGCATTTCTTTATTTTGGAGAGTGTTGATGATAGCTAACCTTCGCTTTTCTATAAAGAAGTGTTCACTCAAATCTTGAAAATAAAATAAGTAGATAGAGGCTGAAATATCATCTTCGGCCTAATATCTTCATGAAGACAGAGACGATTCTTTTGTAAACCAAACGATTTTCACAGTGAGAGTACAGGTAGCAAGGAAGCGAAGTCACAAGCCCACCTCGCTTTTCTTAAGACCAAGGTGCAGCAGGTCAAGCATGCGAAGCGACTTGAAACCTATCTTCATTAGTGAAAACAATCATGGTTTCACTTGATACTCACCTATTTTGAATGATGTTTCAGCACTAAATGTTTTACAAAACATCACAAGAGTTCAATTAAAAATCAGTCCTATATTATTACTATATTGTTAATACGGTGGTCGTAAGATTTGTAGAAATTATGCTAAAATATACCTTGGAAAGGGATACGGTGATACATATGAAGTACACAAAATTGATGACATTGACTTTATTAGCACTTATGTTGGCAGCGTGTGGGAAAGAAGAAACAAAGACTCCTGCATCAGCACCTGCGCAAGAAGAAGTTGATGAAAAAATTGAAAATGAAGAAACAAACGAAGAACTAGTCGCAGATGTTGTAGAAGAAGAGCCAATGGAAGAAGTTACAACCAAGCCTCTGTATAAGTTAAATGAAGCTAATTGGGCATTTAAACCAATCGCCGATGCACCATCTAAAGTTGTATTGTTAACAATTGATGACGCGCCAGACAAGCGGTCGTTAGAAATGGCGAAAACATTGAAAGAAATGAATGCACCCGCTATCTTTTTTGTAAATGGTCATTTCTTAGATACGGATGAAGAAAAAGCTGTTTTGAAAGAAATTCACGCCATGGGCTTTGCTATCGGAAACCATACACAAACACATGCAAATTTAAAAGACCTTACTGAGGAACAACAGCGTGCTGAAATTATGCAAGTTTCAGAAAAGGTTGAAGCGATAATCGGAGAGAAACCAAAATACTTCCGTGCGCCATTCGGATCAAATACTGATTTCAGCAAAGCACTAGTGAAAGAACAAGGAATGTTATTAATGAATTGGACATACGGCTATGACTGGGTATCTGAATATCAAGATGCTAAAGCTTTAACTGACATCATGGTCAACAGCGAGTTTTTGACGAACGGTGCGAATCTTTTAATGCACGATCGTGTTTGGACCGCTGCCGCTCTAAAAGGAATTGTTGAAGGTTTGCGTGGCAAAGGGTACGAAATGATTGACCCAGCCACGATACAAGGTGTAACTGCGGAATAATCGTAAACCAAATACCACACCATATTTCTTTTTACTAAAAAAAGGCTGAGATTTCCCTTATCAGGAGACTCAGCCTTTTTCATTTAAATGCTTAATAGAAAGCTTTATGTTCTTTTATTACTCGTATCAACTTTAACTCATCATCTTCTGGTCCTTGAACCGGTAATCCTGCTTCAATATTCATATGGATATATGCAATATTATCTTCAGTAATGATTTCTCCAGGAATGAAAATCGGAATCCCTGGTGGGTAGACCATGATAAATTCAGCTGAAATACGGCCAACTGATTCTGCAAACGGTACAACTTCTGTCGTAGCATAAAAAGCATCACGAGGAGTCATCGCTAAACGTGGAATATCAGGCATAGTTACAAAAGGTTCAATAACCGTAACTTCTGATTCGAAATCTTTTGCCATACGTTGAAGAGCATTTACTAGCAAGGTTAATTCTTTTTTAGAGTCTGCAATCGTCACGATACACAAAATATTATATAGATCTGATAATTCCACTTCAATATTAGCTTTTTCACGCAGCCATTCTTCAGCTTGGTGTCCGGTAATACCTAAGTTTTTAACGCTTATCAATAGCTTGGTAGGATCTATATCATAAGTTGCTGACGTCCGTAATATCTCATTTCCTACACAGCGTAAGTTCGGAATTTGATTGATACGTTTACGAGCATCTTTCGCTAACCGAATCGTCGTTGATAATAAGTCATGACCATGAATAGCCAATTGTCGTCTCGCAGTATCAAGTGAAGCTAAGATTGGATAGGATGTGGAAGTTGTTGTTAACATAGATAATATTGATTGAACACGTTTAGAAGATACTAAACCTTCACGCACATTTAAAACAGAACTTTGAGTCATTGAGCCACCAAGTTTGTGTACGGAAGTCGCTGCCATATCTGCTCCAGCCTCCATTGCCGAAATAGGTAATGATTCATGGAAATGAATATGAACACCGTGGGCTTCATCCACTAATACGGGGATTCCTCGAGTATGTGAAATATCAACAATACGTTTTAAATCTGCTGCAATACCGAAATAAGTAGGATTAATCACAAGCACTGCTTTAGCATCTGGATGGGCTTCAAGAGCCTTTTCCACAGACTCTGGAGAAATTCCATGTGAAATTCCCAGTTCTGAATCGACTTCTGGATGTATAAAGACTGGTGTAGCACCTGCAAATACAATCGCAGACATGATGGATTTATGAACATTACGTGGCACCAAAATTTTGTCTCCTGGTCCACAAACACTTAAAATCATAGTCATAATAGCACCGCTTGTCCCTTGAACAGAGAAAAATGTGAAGTCTGCTCCAAAAACTTCTGCGGCTAGCTCTTGTGCTTTTTTTATAGCACCTTTTGGTGAATGCAAATCATCAAGTGGAGCAATATTAATTAAATCAATGGAAAGAATATTATCGCCAACGAATTCACGAAAAGCTGGATCGACACCATTTCCTTTTTTATGACCGGGAATATGAAATTGAATAGGATGTCTATTGCGATGTTTAAGCAAGACATCAAATAATGGAGTTTCTAACTGTGACAATGTCGTACCACCTCAACTTTCTCAAAAGATAGTTCAAACAGTTTGAAAAAATAATCGAATTCACATTAAACAGGATGCCTCTATCGTTTCCAATGGATACATTGGAATCACAATGACTGCACTTTTGCACGTACCCGATTCTTTTAAACTTCTTTTGAACAAATAATTAAAATGAAAAACAAGTGAATTATAGCATTTTGACTAGCGGATGACCATAAATATTTAAAGGAATTTCGACAATAGAGTCGAATAAACTACTTATATTAATAGGAGGAGTGTCATAAATGAACTGGCAAACACGTATTACGGACTTATTACATATACAATACCCAATTATACAAGGTGGACTTGCTTACCTTGCATATGCGGATTTGGCAGCTGCTGTGTCGAATGCTGGAGGACTGGGACAAATCACCGCGATGAGTTTGGAGTCACCTGACGCATTGCGAAAAGAAATACAAAAAGTACGTTCTCTGACCAAACTACCATTTGGTGTTAACTTCGCTATCGGCGATCATGATCGTCCATTTTCTCATATGCTTGAAGTTGCAATTGAAGAGAATGTACCCGTTGTATCAATGACGGGTGGCAATCCAACGCCAATTTTTGATCAACTAAAAGGAACAAACATAAAGAAATTAGTGTTAGTTGCTGCAACAAGACAAGCTCAAAAAGCAGAAGAACTTGGTGCTGATGCTGTAATGGTTGTAGGTCAAGAAGGCGGTGGCCACTTAGGTCGAGATGATGTGGGAACAATGGTACTGGTGCCTCGTGTCGTAGATGCAGTGTCCATTCCGGTGATTGCCTCAGGTGGTATAGGAGACGGTCGAGGATTAATGGCTGCTTTAGCCCTCGGTGCAGAAGGAATTGAAATGGGAACGCGTTTTATTGCGTCAAAAGAATGCGTTCATGCTTCTTTTGTTTATAAACAAGCGTTAGTAAATAGCACCGAAACAGGAACGACCGTTATAAAACGTACGATTGGAGCTCCTGCAAGAGCACTCATAAACCCATGGACAGATAAAATTCATGAAATTGAAGCTTCCACACCTACTTATGAAGCGTTGAAAGAGTATATTAGCGGTCAAGCAAACAAACAATATATATATGAAGGTCTTGAGTCCAAAGGTTTTGGTTGGGCAGGCCAAGTAGCAGGTTTGATAGATGATGTCCCTTCCGTGGAAGAACTTTTTGTAAGAATGATTTCACAAGCAGAAAAATTCCGCGTAAAATGGAGATAACGAAAGGGTGATGCAAGCATGAGTTTTTCATATCCATTTTCAAAAGATTGGTCGACGAATGAAATTATCGCTGTAGTCCAATTTTTCGAAACGATAGAAAATGCGTACGAACAAGGAGTTAACCGAGAAGTCTTGGTGGAAAAATATCGACGATTTAAAGAAGTCGTTCCTTCAATGGCAGAAGAGAAAACCTATTTCCGTGATTTCGAAAAAGAAAGCGGCTATATCTGTTATCCAATCATAAAAAAAATGAAAGAGACAACAAAAGGAGCAATTATAAAAGGAGCAGGGAGATAATCCCTTGCTCCTTTATTTTTTATTTACCATCACATTATAGATTGGTAGAAGCGCTTCAAAAGTTTCTTCTACAAAAATATCAAACGCTTCTTCGGAAAGCTCAATAGCTTGTTCGCTAGAAAGATGTCGACCCACTATAAATTCTGCTTTTTTCACATCACGCAACCGCTCTAATAAAGAAGGTAAAAGTTCTTTGTGGGCTTTTCTTAGAGGATAAGCTTCAGGAGACATGTGATCTCCAGAAATAATGAAGTCTTGCGGCATTTTTTTAAATAAAGTTTTCTTTTTTAATAATCTTTCAGCAATTTGAACTTTATCCGGAGCTTCATAAATAACTGCTAAAATAATAAACACATGCGTCTTCCATAAACCGATTTGAAAATGTGGCATGGCTTTATATCCTCGTTTATAAGGGGCAAATGCAACCCATGAATCTTTGGGGGGATTTACAGAACGTCTCGCATGTCTCGCAACATGAGGATAGAATTCATCTCCTGTTTTACTTGAGAAGTAAGACGCATATGTATTCCCGAATTCCTCGAATTTTGGTCGGACTTTTTCAATCAAAGCGTGCATACGATGTTCTAAACCATCTATTTGGAAAACGTCAAAATCTGCTTGTTCCCACGTGTTTTTCAAATTTTTTTCCACCTTTCGCATTTCCTATGTTTAGTTTAATCAAAAGATGGGAAAAAATCTTGTAAGTAGTCTTAATGAAGTTGAAAAAATTAACTTCTTGTCATATTGTATAT